>NZ_AJVB01000037.1:0-18814 GCF_000278445.1 Rhodococcus sp. R1101 | reverse complement strand
GTCCACACCGAGCCGAAGAAACCGCTGTATGCGGCGACGGTCCGAACCAGTTCCCGCGCACCCGGCGTACCGCGCGGCCGGAAACGCATGATCGGCCAGTCGCGTTCGGCGGCTACGCGCGCGAGGGTGCGATCGGGGTTGGTGGCGGTGGGGTTGCCGGTGGTGGCCAGGAACTCCACGTCCTCGCCACCGTTGGAATAGGTGTAGCTGGCCTCGGCGTCGATACCGTGAGTCTCGATGAAATTGCGCGCCGCTTCCGCTTTTCCGCTGCGCCACAACGATTTCCCATCGACCCGCCCGGTGAGCACACCGTTCTCCACCTCGAGGGGGGTGAACAGGATGTGCTCGACTCCCAATGCGTCCCCGGCGGCCTGGATCTGGTAGCGGGACGCCGACGAGGCGATCACCACCGTGTGACCCGCATTCTGGTGCGCCCCGATGAGCTGCCACGCCTCCGGATACAGATGCCCGGCGATGGTCGTCATGAACAGACGGTTGCCGATCTCGTAGAGTTCGTCCTCGGTGTGACCGCGCCACGCCTTGAAGGCGATCGCGACGAAACGTTCGAAATCATCCTCGGTCTCCGTCCCGCGGAGTCCGTTGATCATCGTCGCGGCGAGTTCGGATGCGGAGACCTTTCCGGCGAGCACCCGATCGCGGAAGAAGTGGACACCGGAGAACCCGTGCACGATGGTGCCGTCGAAGTCGAAGAATGCCGCCACCTCGGGTCCGTGCGGACCCGTGCGCACCCGTTCGAGGGCCTGCTCGAGATTCACCGCTCCACCTTCCTGTTCGACACGTCGAGCGACTCGGCCAGCGCGACCCGCTGCGCCAACGCCGACAGCTCCGTTGCGAATGCCGTCCTGCGTTCGCGGACGACCTCGCTGTTCTCGTTCCGGTCGAGTAGTCCTCGATTGCGTGCCAGGTCGAGTGCGGACGCGAACAACTCCGACGACACCGATTCCGGTCCGTACAAGCGGCGCTGCAACAGCATCTGCCGCCCCACCGCCACACACTCCGCGAGGAAGGCGGCGCGGTCGATCTCGAGTTCGGGGTCTCGCACGGCGAGACGCTCCGCGACGACGAGTTGCGCGTCGAAGAACGACCGCAGCGTGCGGTGCGACATGAAGAAACCGGTTTCGACGAGGCCGGTGAGCGCCTCGTCCTTCGTCGGCAGGGCATCGCCCCAGGACGGGACGAGCCAAGCCAGCTCGTCGCGAATCTGGGCCTCGAAGGTGTCGCGGTCGGGGAAGAAGAACTCGAACTTCAGCAGGTCGCGGAGGTTCTTCGCCTCCTCCCACGCGACACGGGCGGGATCGTCGCCGGGATTGGCGTGTGCGTACAGGATCGCCAGTTCCATGATCGAGCGATTGACGAACCAGTGCACGCCGCTGTTGCGGTAGAACGCCGCCACGAGATGCTGGCCCGGCTCGATGGAGTAGACCGGTTCCTCCCCGCCGGCGTAGGTGGTGACCACACCTGCGTGGGTCAGCGACGAGAGCACATCCTCGAGTCCGCCCTCGACGTCGAGGATGTGCAGGCCGCCCTGCGGAACACCGCGACGGTCGAGATAGCGGCGGACCGGGGCGATCACCGCCCGTACCTCCTCGAGCGTCAGCGAGCGGTCGCGTACACCGAGCAGTGCCAGGGTGACCAGGCAGTTCACCGTCACCGGGGTGTTGCAGTTGATGCCGACCGCGGCCTCGAAGGCGACCTTCTGCAGCGCTTTCCGGCGCAGTGCTCGTACTTCCTCCGAATCCGTTGCCGCCGCGGAGGGGCCGGCGGCGAGAGCCGGTGCGGTCAGGTCCGGATCCCCACCGGCGACCAGCAGTTCGCGCATCGACACGGGATCACCGAACCGCACGTACACGTTCCCGGCCCGCTTGCGCTGGTTGCGGGCGTAACGGACGAGCCAACCCAGCCCTTCGGGCTTCTTCGTGGCGCCGGTCTGTTCGGCGGCGACCGCCGCGACCTCGGCGAGGCCCTCGTAGGTGATCGATACGGGCACCAGCATCGCGTCCTCGACCCGCCCGCTGCGGATCGCGTTGGCGACGTAACTGAGCAGGCCGTAGCGTGGGGCCCGGAGCTTGCCCGTCCGGGTCCGGCCGCCCTCGAAATACCATTCGAGGTTGAACCGCTTGCTGAGCAGGAACGCGAAGTACTCCTCGAGCGCCGCCTTGTACACGTCGTCGTCGGCGAAACTGCGCCGGATGAACACCGTGCCGGTGCGGCGGGCGACGGGACCGATCGGCCAGAAGGTGAGGTTGGCTCCGCCCATGATGTGGTTGCCGGGAAAGTCGTTCGCCGCCAGGATGTCGCCCAGGACGAAGGCATCGGCATAGGACCGATGCGACGGGAGGAACACCAGGGAGTGCCGGCGGTTGCACTCGCGCAGCGCACGCAGGCCGGACTCGTCGGCGTGCACCGTCCAGGCCGCCGCGTGCAGCGGTCGCATCGCCTGCGTGAACAGGTCGGTGACCAGACGCGACTGCACGGCCACCAGTTCGTCGAGCGCACTGCGTGCCCGCGCGTCGATCTCGGCGCGCGACAGATCGTGCTCGGCGGCGATCTCGTCGAGACGGCGCCGGAAGAGCGACGAGTCCATGATCTGTGCGGCGACGAGCCGAGGGACCTTGTAGCGGTCCCCGATCACGGCACGTTCGGCGCGTTCGAGTGCGACGACGGCGCGGCGGGTCACGTATCGCGCGAGGGCCTCGTCGTCGGCGGCCCCGTGCTCCGCGGCGAGCGCGGCACGCAATTCGGACAGGCGGGCCGGTTGGGCCACGACGATCCGGTGGCGGTCGGCACCCTTGCGCACGAGCCACTTCTGCAGCAGCAGATTCGGGTTGCGCGGGTTCGTCAGGGCCAGGACGTCGGAGAACCGCACGCGTCGCGCACCGTCCCGCTCGGCCGGGAGCCACACGACGCGCACGGGCAGGATCAGCGGGTCGTCGGTGCGGGTGACGAGCTGGTCCGCGAGCACCCGGGAGTCGAGTTCGAGCGATTGCGGACCGGTCGGCGTGCGGTACTCGGCGGGTACCTCGTCCGAACGCAGCCAGTCCTCGATCATCGTCCGTTCGAGCGTCGTCGTGTACGCCACGACCGCCACCGTCGGTCCGCCGGGTGCCCTCACGGTGTCGTCGCCTCGTGGTCGCCCCAGTTGGTCGTTCCTCATCTCACCCCGTCCAGAAGTCGCCCCGGTGTGAAAGTTACCTGTCGTGGCCGTTTCGTTCGGGCAATCCGGACGATCGCAGAGACTTCGCAGATGCACCGGTGGAGTGCCTGAACGACAATGTGGTGGACGAGAGGGCTCGGTGGACCCTCCGACGGCAGGGAGGACGCAGTGACCGCAGGTACCGGACCGGACGGTGGCGAACATGCAGGGCTCGTCGAGTACGCGGGGCTGCGGGAGACGCACTCGTCGGTGGTGTTCTTCGTCGGCGATCGCGTGCACAAGATGAAGAAGCCGCTCGACCTGGGCTTCCTCGACAACCGCACGCGGGAGGCCCGCGAGCGGATCTGTCACCGCGAAGTGGAACTCAACCGCCGTCTCGCGCCCGACGTCTACCTGGGGGTCGCGGACGTCTACGGCCCGGACGGGCAGCCGTGCGAGCACCTCGTCGAAATGGTGCGGCTCCCGGACGACCGGCGCCTGGCCGCGGCGGTCCGGCTGGGGGAGGACGTGTCGTCGGTGATCGACGAGGTGGCCCGGCAGGTCGCGGCGCTGCACGCCTCCTCGCCGCACAGCCCCGGCATCGACCGGTGTGCCTCCGCGGATTTCGTCGCCGAGTTGTGGGATCTCAGTCTCGACCATCTCGGTGGGCTGGAGGTGGGAGCGGATCGCGCCGACTCGTCGGCACGGATACGCGAGTCCGTGCATCGTTATCTCGCGGGCCGGACGGCCCTGTTCGACGAACGCATCGCGGCGGGCCGGGCCGTGGACGGACACGGCGATCTGCTCGCCGACGATATCTTCTGCCTCGACGACGGCCCGCGCATCATCGACTGCCTCGAGTTCGACGACGAACTGCGCTACGGAGACGCGGTTCTCGATCTTGCCTTCCTCGCAATGGATCTCGAACGTCTGGGCGCCGAGGCCGCGGCGCGGCGGCTGCTGGAGCAGTACGCCGAGGTCTCGGGTGATCGGCCGCCGCCGTCGCTCGTGCACCACTACATCGCCTATCGAGCGCTGGTGCGGGCGAAGGTGACCGCCCTCCGCTACGAGCAGGGTGATACGGGGGCGCGGGAGACGGCCACAGGCTTCCTCGACCTGCTCGAGTGCCATCTCGACCGCGGACGTCTTCGCATGGTGCTCGTGGGGGGTGTCTCCGCAACCGGCAAGACGACGCTCGCGCGCACGGTCGGCGCGTATCTCGGCGCGGAGGTGGTGCGCAGCGACGTCGTCCGCAAGGAACTGGTGGGGCTGCGGCCCACCGACCGGACCGGCGACGGAACGGACACCGGCCTGTACGCGCCGGCGCATTCGGAGGCGACCTACCGGGAGATGCTCCGCCGCGCCGGGACCACGCTCACCCGCGGACGATCCGTCGTGCTGGACGCGACCTGGTTGTCGTCCGCGCAGCGCCACGCGGCCCGCAGGGTGGCCGACGACGCGGCAGTGGATGTGATCGAGATCGAATGTCGAGCGGACGAAGGAATCCTTCTGCAGCGGATGGCATCCCGAGCCCAACGCGGCGACGATGCCTCCGATGCGACTCCCGCCGTGCTCGAACAGCAACTCCGGCGGAGGGACCCGTGGCCGGAGGCGTTCCGGATCGACACGGGCGTCGAGACCGTCGACGAGACGCGACTGGAGAGCATGCTCGGTCCGGCGCCCTGGTGATCGCGTCGATCGAACGGGGAACGGGGACCGCTTCCGTCGAAGCGATCCCCGTTCCCCGGAGGAGCCGGTCTAGACCGTGCGCGCGATGAGCACCGGGCACGGGGCCTTGTGCAGCAGGTTCTGACTCGTGGATCCGAGCAGTGCGGCGCGGAACTGGCCACGACCGTGGCTTCCGACCGCGACGAGCTGGGCGTCGTCGAGGTGCGCAAGCAGGACCTTCGTCGCCGGGCCCCGGTCGATCACGCGGTCGACGGTGACCTCGGGGTGACGGTCGCTCCATCCGGCGAGGGTCTCGGCGAGAACCGCGGTCTCCGAGGTCTCCACCGCATCCCAGTCGACCAGCGCGGCGGTGGCGCCGACGCCGAGAGCGGCATCACCGATCCACGAGTGCACGGCACGGAGCGGGACGTTCAGGGCCGAAGCGAGGTCGAACGCGTGAGTGACTGCGGCCGAGGACAATTCGCTTCCGTCCACGCCGACGACGATCGGCCGCGAATCGGGCAGCGGTGCGTCGGTGTCGCCGCGCCACACCACCACCGGACACGGTGCATGGTTCGCGACACGCAGGACGGTGGAGCCGAGCAGGAAGTTCTCCAGTGCGCCCGCGCCGGTGGCGCCCATGACCACCAGGCGGGCATCCTCGGCGGCTTCGAGGAGCGACTTGGCTGCGGGGCCGGG
The DNA here is from genome assembly GCF_000278445.1 of Rhodococcus sp. R1101. Classification (NCBI taxonomy): domain Bacteria; kingdom Bacillati; phylum Actinomycetota; class Actinomycetes; order Mycobacteriales; family Nocardiaceae; genus Rhodococcus; species Rhodococcus sp. R1101. The sequence continues at coordinate 13,293 of NZ_AJVB01000037.1, read as the reverse complement.
GCCGATGAAACTACCGATCTCGAGGTCGGGGTGATCGGCGCGGACGCGCTCGGCGGCGTCGGCGAGGAGCTTCTTGCCGTCCTCCTCGAGCTGCTGGATCATCTGCGACTGCACCAGCACCGCGGCCTCGCTGTAGAAGATGCCCTCCGGGGGCATCGAGTGCACGAGGTGGAGGGGTGCTCCGATACGCGACGCGACGGCGCCGGCCCATCGCGCTGCCGCTACAGCCGTTTCGGAGCCGTCCACGCCTGCGACGACTGCCTTGCCGGTGCTCGGTGTGCTCATCGATGTCTCCTTCTCGTTGCGGCGCCCGGCTTCCCGTGTGCCGGTCGGCTCGAGGTCACGTTACCGCCACGACGCGATCGTGACCTGCTGTCGACGGTCTTCATGATCCCCGATTGGACAGGACCGGACCAGGGCCTTCGGACCTCGGTCAGCTCCACAACCGGCGGGCCGATCGGTGGGCCTTCCTCCAGCCCTCGTCCAGGTGCGCGGCCTGTGCGTCGCCGATCTCGCTCTCGATGCGGAACAGGATCCCGAGCCCGAAGCTGGTCTCGGCGGTGTGGCCCTGCTCGGAGAGCATGTGCAGGAGGTGTTCCCGGGCCACCACGGAGTCCTGGAATTCGCCGAGCAGATCCTGGAAGGTGTCGAACCGGTCGAGGATCCGCCCGGAGCGCTTCGGATGCAGCGGCGCGATCACCTCGATGGCGTACCGCATCCGTTTGGCCCCCTTGCGGGCCCGGTGCATCAACTCGTCGCGTTCGGCCGTGCTCTCGGCCTCTCCCACCTTGGCGACGCGACGCGACACCTTGTCCGAGAGCGATTCGATCGCATGCAGCAGTTCCTTCCGCGCGACCTTCGGTCGTGCACCCACTGCTTCGGTCGCGGGGGTGAGGTCGACGATCGCCGAGTCGAGTCGGGTGAGCAACGCGACGTACCGGTCGGAACGGAGGGTGTCGACGGCCTCGAGACGTGCAGCCTCGGATGCGGCCGAGAAGTACTCGTCGATACGGGCTCGCGTCGCTTCCCGGTGCGACTCGACCGGGATGTCGGCCACGCGATCCGCGAGTCGTTCCCATTGGACCTCGAGATCGCGCGACGGGCTGAGACGTCTTCCGAGCCAGCGCAGCTCGTCGACGAGGTCGTCGTCCACGGCGATCTCGCCGGAGTAGGTCTGCAGTGCGCTGCGCAGGCGCCGCGCGGCCTTGCGCATGCTGTGCACCGAATCGGGAGCGTCGCGACGCACCGCGAGGTCCGACAACTCCAGAGTGTGCAGTTCGGCTGCGAGATAGTCGCGAACGGGGAGCAGGCCCTTCGCGATCCGCGGTCGGGTGGGGATCAGATCACCGAGCACACGGTGCAGTTTCGAGGGGCTCTCCGAGCGGGTGATCCCGGCCGCCACGAAGCGCTTCTCGAGCGCCGCGAGGAAGCGGCCGATGGTCTTCTCGTCGAACGAGGAGTTCCATTCGACCTCGATCTCCCGCCAGCGGATCTCGGACCCGTCGGCCCGGCGTACGGCGTCCACCTCGTCGACGACCACCTCCGCGACGAGGTCGCCGTCGGGGGAGCGGAGACGGTGCCGATGCCGTTGTGTGACCAGCAGGGCGGCCAGACTCAGCGGCGCACCGCGACGGATCCCGAGCAGCAGGGACGACAGGTCGGCGGGGATGCCCTCAGCCGAGTCGTCGCCGAGGGGGAAGTGCAGTTCGGTGCGGGTGTCGACACCGGACGGGAGCTTGAGATGCCATCCTGCGTCGTCGCCGCCCTCACGCCTGCGGAGCGTGATCTTCGAGCGCAGCAGGCTCAGGTCGGCAGTGTCGTAGTACTGGGCCGACAGTTCGAATCGGTCGACGTCGATCGCATCGACCGACGGCAACCCCGCCAGGTCGGGGAGCGGCTGGTCGCCGGTGGCGGAGTACTTGCGTTCGGCCTCCTCCGCGGCGGCCGGGGACGGTGTGCTGGGCATCCATCTGCTCCTTCTCGGTACGCGTCGCCTTCCACCTTGCCATGCGGTCCGGTATGCGGTGATTCGTCCGGCTGTGATCTGCCGATACCGGGCAAAGAGCACTTCGGCCCTGGTCAAGGCTCGGTTCCGGGGTGATCATGGTTCGACGCGGGTCCGGAGGGTAGTGATGAAGGTTCTTGTTTCGGTGGCCAGTCGGCACGGTTCGACCGCGGAGATCGCGACCGCACTCGCCGCGTCGATGCGCCACCGCGGCGCACAGGTCGACGTGAACGCGCCCGAGCACGTCGACGATCTCGGCGCGTACGACGTCGTGGTGCTCGGCAGTGCCGTCTATCGCGGTCGCTGGCTGCGCAGCGCACGGGAGTTCGCCGAGCGGTATGCGTCCGAGTTGCGCGAGCGCGACGTCTATCTCTTCTCGTCGGGCCCGGTCGCTTCGGGTGGGCGACGGGTCGACACGTCGTACGACGCGTGCGCCGTCGCCGAACGCGTCGCCGCCTGCGAGCATCGCACCTTCCCGGGAAAGCTGGATCCGGCGGTGCTCGGCACCGGCGAACGGATGGTCGTCAGGATGTTCGGCGCCCCCTCCGGTGATTTCCGGGACTGGGACGCGATCGGAGCGTGGGGTGCGCGGATCGTCGCTCGGACGGCCGGCCGGGAACACGATCTCGACCGGGTCGGATCCGCTCCCGCGCAGCGGGGAGCGCGACGCTAGGGGATCAGTCCGAATCGCCCCGATAGTGCGAACTCAGTTCGGCGGCGCGGTCCCAGATCGACCAGTCGACGGGGCGTCCCGCCAACTGGGCCTCGACCACTTCGAACCCGGCGTGCCAGCCCGCGCCGTGCGCGAGGGCGTCCTCTTCGTCGTCGGTGGTGTGGGTGAGGGTGAGCCAGCACCCGCCGGAGCCGTCGGGAGTGATCTCCCAGTGCAGAACATCGGCGTCCCAAAGGTATTCCAGGATCCGTCCGGTGCGCACCGTGAGGACGCTGCCCGTGGTGGTGTGTCCTTCCGGGAGTCCGAAACGCCGGGTCTGTTCCTGTGTGGATCGGAACTCGAGTGCCGCTCCGGGCGTGAGTTCGAATTCGACGTCGGCAGGGAACCAGGCGCGGAGGTGCTGGGGATCGGTGAGGACGCCCCACACCTTCTCGGGGGTGTAGGGGAACGAGCGTTGGAACCGAAGAGCGACCCTCCCGTCGTAGGTACGCGAGATGATGCCGATATCCATGGGAACCTCCAAGACGAGAACTCGCCGGTCAGCGGGGTCCTGGCGTGCTGTTACCCCATGCTGCCAGGTTTCGTCGGCTTACGAAGCGGGTCGACCGACCTGTGATGGGATCGTGGAACGACACCGAGCGCGCCAGTAGCTGCAGTGGATTCGAATAGTCTTGTGCCCCAACTTCGTACACCTCCGGATAGAGGTTGTCGCCGAGAATGGGGATCCCCAGCGAGTTCATGTGGACACGGAGTTGGTGCGTCCTGCCGGTGCGGGGACGCAAAAGGTAACGGGCACGGTCGCCGGCCGTGGCCACGACGTCGATCCGGGTCACCGCGTCGACAGGACCCTCGACCTCGCGTGCCTGCAGGACGCCGCGCTCCTTGACGATGCGGCTGCGTACGTGGAGGGGGAAGTCGAGATGCGGTGCGGCCGGAGCGATCGCTTCGTACTCCTTCTCCACGAGACGCCGGTCGAACAGGGTCTGGTACGCGCGTCGCGCCTCGCGCCGGACGGTGAACACCAGTACGCCCGCCGTGAGCCGGTCGAGTCGATGAGCGGGGGACAGCTCGGGAAGATCCAGTTCCGTGCGCAGCCGGACCAGGGCTGTCTCCGTCACCCACGAGCCGCGAGGTGTGGTCGCCAGGAAGTGCGGCTTGTCGACTACGAGCAGGTTCTCGTCCCGATGGAGGATGTCGATCTCGAACGGGACGCGCGGCTGGGCCGGAGGATCACGGTAGAGATACACGAATTCGCGTGGGGTGTACGGCGTGGAGAACGTGATCGGAGTTCCGTCCTGTACGACCACTTCGCCGCCTTCGATCTTCTCCGCAATTCGTGTCGTATCGCTCGGGAAGCGCGCCGCCAGGAACTCCGCTATGGTCTCCCAGCTGGCATTTTCCGGCAGTCGCAGGCGGGTGGGGTTCAAGCCGTCGCGAACGGGGAGGGGAGCGTCGGGCACGGATCGTCAGGTTAGTCGCACCGTGGGATTCCCGGTGCCGACGCTGTGTCGACAACGTGCCGAAGCCGCGTCGATAACACGGCCGGGCTTTCCACGATAACGATTGTGTGCAAGCCTGCTTAAGGTTTCTGCACCGTCGATACCCTGGGACGGAAGTGAAGAATGTTACTGGAGTGCAAGGGGAGCTTGTTGTGACGATTTCGGCGAAGACCGGAACACGTCGGCGGGGGGGACGCGCTCTCGTTCGGCTACTGGTGGCAGCGGTGGTACTTCCACTGGCCCTCGTGTTCACGGGAGTCGGGGCCGGGACGGCCTCGGCCGACCCGTACACCCGGTTCCACGAGGACATGGTCGCGGCACCGGGCGGTGTAGGCGCGATCAAGGTGCGCATCTGGCGAGCGAACAACGGCAGCAACAAGGCCGTCTATCTGCTCGACGGGCTGCGTGCCACCGACGACATGAGCGGCTGGGAACACGAGACCAACGCGGCGTGGCTCGCCGACCACGGTGTCAACGTGATCATGCCGGTCGGTGGGCAGTCGAGCTTCTACGCCGATTGGTACGCGCCGAGCAATTTCAACGGTCAGCCCTACACGTACAAGTGGGAGTCCTTCCTGACCCAGAACCTGCCGGACCATCTCGCGAACGTCTACGGCATCGACCGCAGCAACAACGCGGTGGTCGGCCTGTCGATGGGCGGCAACGCGGCGCTGATCCTGGCCGCCTACCACCGCAACCAGTTCACGTTCGCCGGTTCGTTGTCGGGTTACCTCAACCTCTCGGCACCGGGGATGCGCGAAGCCATCCGTGTGGCCATGCTCGACGCCGGCGGATACAACTCCGACGCGATGTGGGGACCGCCCTGGGATTCGGCGTGGCTGCGTCACGACCCGTTCGTCGCGGCGCCGAACCTGCGCGGTCTGCCGATGTGGATCTCCGCGGCGAGCGGTCTGCCAGGCCAGTACGACCGGCCGGGCTCGCTCGTGGGCAGCTTCAACACGACCAACGCCATGGGGCTCGAAGCGCTCGCCCTCACGCAGAACCGTGCCTTCCAGGTGCGCCTGCTGACCCTGGGCATCGACACCGCACACTTCTCGTTCCCGGTCCTGGGCACCCACTCGTGGGGATACTGGCAGGACGAGCTGTGGGCGATGCTCCCGATGCTCAAGTCCTCGATTGGCGCCTGACGCTTCCACAACGCTGGTCGGCCGCACCGTCGTCGTGACGGGGGCCACCAGCGGTGTGGGTGAAGCGACGGCCCGGGCGCTCGGAGCTGCCGGAGCCACGGTTGTGATCGCCGGCCGCAATGTCGACCGTGGTAAGCGCATCGCCGAGGAGATCGGGCCCCGGGCCGAGACGATGTCGCTCGATCTCGCCGATCTCTCGGCGATCCGTGCCTTCGCGGACGCCTTCGCCGATCGGCAGATCGACGTCCTGGTCAACAACGCCGGGGTGATGGCGGTTCCGCTCAGCCGCACCGCCGACGGGTTCGAGATGCAGATGGGAATCAACCATCTCGGACACTTCGCCCTCACCGGACTGCTGTTGCCACGCATCACCGGTCGCGTCGTCACGGTGTCGAGCGCCGCTCACCTCCTCGGACGCGTCGATCTCGACGACCTGAACTGGGAACGGCGCCCGTACAACCGTGCCGCCGGGTACGCGCAGTCGAAGCTCGCGAACCTGCTGTTCGATCTCGAACTGGAACGCCGCCTCGCTGCGGCCCGCTCGCCTCTGCGCGCGGTCGCGGCCCACCCCGGCTACGCGGCGACGGAAGTGGGCAGCCACACGGGGACGTGGTTCGACCGGCTGTTCGGCTTCGGCAAGAGGGTCCTGCAGCGCACGCCGGACCAGGGGGCCGAATCGGTCGTGCTCGCCGCCTCCGATCCGGCTGTCTCGGGTGGTTACATCGGTCCGCGCTTCCTGCTGTACGGATCCCCCGGTGTCGCCGCCGTGGGGCGTCGTGCCCGCGACCGGGAGACCGCGACGCGTCTGTGGGAGCTGTCGGAGAAGCTCACCGGAGTGCACTTCGAGATCGGCTGATGACCGTATTCGACGCAGGCTGATGCGCGTCCCCGGTCACGCGGTCCGGCGCATCGGCACGTGGTCGATCCCGGCCTCGATGTAGTTCGGTCCGGTGCGCACGAATCCGAATCGGGCGTACCAGTTCTCCAGGTACGCCTGCGCCGAGATGTCGACCACCGCCGGACAGGTCGCGAGCGCCGCCTCGATCAGGTCGGCGGCGAGCCCGCGTCCGCGTGCGTGCCGGGCGGTGGCGACTCGCCCGATGTGGGCGATGTCCCCGTCGTCGTGGAGCACGCGCAGGGTGGCGAGCACTTCGTCTCCGTCCTGCGTCCAGAACAACTCGGTGGCCGGGTCGAGATCGCGCCCGTCGAGTTCCGGTTCGCAGGTGATGCCCTGCTCGAAGACGAACACGTCGGTGCGCAGCGCGACGATCCGGTACAGACTCTCGGGGTCGGTCTTCCGCAACGGTGAATGGTGAATGGACGGCACGTCTCGATGGTAGGGGCGGGTTCACCGTCCCGTCGTGAACTCTGTGCGTCACCCGCCGCCGCGCGGAGGGAAGGTCGGCAGCGTCGGCATCTCCCGCGGGGTGGTGGGTGCACCCGAGGTGGTGGGACGACCCGTCGCGGTGCCCGGTGCGTCGCTCTCCTCGGTGTCCCGGTGCTGACGCTCCTCTTCCGGCTCGGCCTCGCGTCCGGGACCTCCGCGCCTGGTGAAACCGCTACCGGTCGATGTCGCCGTCGTAGTGGAGGCAGCGGTCGATGCCACAGTGGGTTCGGTGAGCGGGGCCGCAGTGGTGGTCGCCACCGGTGCCTCGATCACCGCTTCCTCCGTCGTCGTCTCCGGAGCCTCGGGCGTCGTAGTGGTCTCGGTCGCCGTGTCGGTCGTGATCGTGGCGACCGCGGATCCCGCGTCGAGCGTCGATTCGGTGGCGGGACGCAGAACCTGCCGGTCGACGGGCTCGGCCTGCGGGAACGCGAACAACGCACCCACACCCAGGGCGGCGGACAACGCCACCGATGCCGCGACGACGGGGAGGGTGCGCTTCGCGCGACGATCACGACGCGGAAAGCCCTCACGGTCCACCGGTTCGAGCCGCCGGCCGAGATCGAGCAGTTCCGCCTCCGAAGGTTGCACCGCCAGGACTCGTCCCCGCAAGTGGGCGGGCAGCGGAGCGAAGGGGAGGAGGGAGAACGTTCCGAGCGCATTCGGTACGCGGGGCACCGCCCGGTCGACGAAGTCCTGCGCATGGGCGAGGACACGCCCGTCGCCGGCAGACCCGAGCATCGCCACGATCTCGTGGGACGAGAAGTGGTGCCGCACCGCGAGATCGACCACCTCGCGGGCGGTGCCGCCGAGCAGATGGACGGCCTCGCGGACCTCGAGCACCTCGGGTCCGGCCTGGTAGGCGGGATCGGTGGCGGGGAGATATTCGAGTGCGGATCCGGTCCGGTTCAGTACCCGGAGACACTCGGCCCGGACCACGGCGTGGAGCCAGGCGCGGAGGAGTCCGGGATCGCGCAGCGACCGGATACGTGCGGCCGCCGCCCAGACGGAGTCGTACACCACGTCCGATGCGGACGACACGGGGACGAAACCGCACGCGTATGCGTACAGACCGGGGGCGAAACGGTCGTAGACCGCTGCCGTGGCATCCGGCGCTCCGTTCCGCAACGCTGCGGCGAGCTCACGATCCGGACGTCCGGGGTGGTGCCCCATCGATGGAACCTTCCTGTCGTGCATACGCCCCCGCGCGCGTGCGACCGTACGTTCCGGGGCAGTCTACGAGCAGGTGCGGCCGACGGCGAGGGTGCAACCCATCGGGGCCACCGTGCGGGATCCGGGGGCATTGCCGCGGGACGCGGGGGGGCATTGCCGCGGGACGCGGGGGGCATTGCCGCGGGACGCGGGGGGCCATCGCCGCGGGACGCGGGGGACTGTCGCGGCGCGACACGCATCCGTAGGGTGGCGGGCATGGGGTGGACGACGAACGATATTCCGGATCTGTCGGGACGCACGATGATCGTGACCGGAGCCAACAGCGGTCTCGGTGCGGAGACCGCCCGGGCACTCGCGCGGGCCGGAGCCGAGGTGGTGCTCGCCTGCCGCGACGTCGCCAAAGGCGAGGCGGTCGCGGCCGGACTCGGCGACCGCGCCCGGGTCCGTCGTCTGGACCTGGCGGATCTGGCATCGGTACGTGCATTCGCCGAGGCGGTGCGGGCCGAGTACGAGCGCATCGACGTCCTGGTCGACAATGCCGGTGTCATGGCGGTGCCGTTGCGGCGGACGGCCGACGGCTTCGAGATGCAGATCGGGACCAACCACTTCGGCCACTTCGCGCTCACCGGGCTGTTGCTCGATCGCATCACCGACCGGGTCGTGACGGTCAGCAGCGCGATGCACCGCATCGGCAGCATCGATCTCGACGACATCGACTGGGAACGCCGCCGGTACGAGCGGTGGCTCGCCTACGGGCAGTCGAAGCTGGCGAATCTGCTGTTCGCATACGAGCTGCAGCGGCGTCTCACCGCGGCCGGATCGAATGTGAGATCGATTGCCGCGCATCCGGGTTACTCGTCGACGAATCTGCAGTACCGCAGCGAGTCCTGGCACGGGAAGATCGTCGAACTCGTCACTCCGATCATCGGGCAGTCCCCGCAACAGGGCGCGCTCCCGAGTCTCTACGCGGCGACCGCACCGGACGCGGAGCCGGGCGGCTATTACGGGCCCGACGCCTTCTTCGAGATGCGCGGCCATCCGAAGCGGGTGCAGTCCAGCTCGCGTTCCCGCGACGAGATCCTGGCCCGGAAACTGTGGGAACTGTCGGAGCGGCTGTGTTCCGTCGAGTACTCGATGCCCTGAGCTCCGGCGAGGCCCCGGCCGTCAGGTCAGGGTGAAGGAGACCGGCGGCAGTTCGTCCCGCCGGCACAGTCCGGTCTGGTCCACGAGGTCGAGGGTCCTCAGATATCGGCGGACCAGATCACCCGCCGACAATCCCGCATCCGACGCGGTGCGCAGGGCAGCGGCGAGTCCGTCCCCGCGCGCCCAGCGATGGATCGCGGCGACGGCGATCGGATCCGGATCCGGCCCCACTTCCAGCCCGAGTCGTTCCTCGCGTCCGGCGAGTTCGCTCCACAACCGCGAGGTGGCGCGCAGCGCCTCGTCGATCGCCGGGGTCGTACGGCCGGGGACACCGACGGTGCGGCGCCGGGTCTCGCCCAGAGCGCTGGAGGCGACGGCGGCGAGCTCGGCGGGTGTCAGTCCCGACCAGGCTCCGGTGCGGACACACTCGGCGACGAGAAGTTCGTTCGTGCAGTAGATCCGGCCCAGCCGGCGACCGTCGTCGGTGACGTGGGCCGACCCGCCCACCGGATCCCGGAGCAGATAGCCCCGCTCCTCGAGCAGATCCAGTGTGCGATCGAAGGTGTCGGCGAGGCGGCCGGTGACCGTCTCGATCTGCGATCGCATTCGTTCGGTGTCGCCGTGCACCGCGGCGCGCCGGGCGGAGAGGGTGAGGAGACGGTCCTTGTCGCCGCGCCGGTGCGCCGGATGTGAGCGCACCGCCCGTGCCAGCGAGGCGACGAGGTCGGCCGAGCCGGATCGTCGCGCCTCGGCGAGCCGCTCGCTCAGATGCCGGTACTCCGTGAAGCCTTCGACGTCGCCGAGTTCGGTGTCGAGATCGCGGAGCGTGGTCGTGTTCGCACGGACCGCGTCGGTGAGTGCTGCGACGGACCGCTCGGCCTGGAACTGGGCGAACGAGCGTCGCAGGAACTCCCGCGCCCCGGGAACGCCGCGACCGGCGACCAGGTTGATCGCGGTCGTGTATCCCACGCGCAGCGAACTGTGCAGCGGATAGGAGCGTGCGCCGGCGAGACCGGCGACGGTCGCGGGGTCGGCTTCGGGACTCCACAGCACCACGGCGTGCCCTTCGACGTCGATACCGCGACGACCGGCACGACCGGTGAGCTGCGTGTACTCGCCGGGGGAGAGGCGCACCGGACCGTCGGCGGTGGGTTTGACGAGACGTTCGAGGACGACGGTGCGCGCCGGCATGTTCACCCCCACGGCGAGGGTCTCGGTGGCGAACACGACCCGCACGAGACCGCGGGCGAACAGTTCCTCGACGGTGTGCCGGAAGGCGGGGATCAAACCGGCGTGGTGCGCGGCGAAGCCACGTTCGAGACCTTCGAGCCACTCGGTGTGACCGACCGCGTCGAGGTCGGCGGGTGGCAGGGCCGCGGTGTGCCGGTCGGCGACCGCGCGGATCTCGGCGGTGTCGGCGGCCTCGGTGAGACGGACCGACGATTCGAGGCATTCGGTGACGGCGTCGTCACAACCGTTGCGGCTGAACCGGAACCAGATGGCCGGCAGCAATTGTTCGGCCTCGAGGCGGGCGACGGTATCGGGCAGGTGGCCGCCGGCCGGTCCGGGTGCTCCGCGTGCCCGTCGCCTTCGCCGTCCTCTGCCGGTCGCGGGGCCGGGCGCGGCTTCGACGAGCCGGCGGTGGGCGATGTACCGCTCGAGGGTCTCGTCGACGGTGCCGCCGGGCGACAGCAGGTCGAACAGGCGTCCGCCGGCGAGCATGTGCTGGGTGAGCGGTACGGGGCGGGTCTCCTCCACGACGACGGCCAGGTCGCCGCGGATGCCGCGCAGCCAGCCACCGAATTCCTCGGCGTTGCTCACCGTGGCCGACAGGCTCGTCAGCCGGACGCCGCCGGCGAGCGAGAGGATCGCTTCCTCCCAGACCGCGCCGCGCTCACGATCGGCGAGATAGTGCACCTCGTCCATGACGACGTGGGTGAGACCGTGCAGAAGGGGGGAGCCGCCGTGCAGCATGCTGCGCAGCACTTCGGTGGTCATGACGACCACGGGTGCGTGGGGGTCCAGCGAGATGTCGCCGGTGAGCAGACCGACCCGGTCGTCGCCGAAACGGCGCGACAGGTCGAGATACTTCTGGTTGCTCAGCGCCTTGATGGGGGTGGTGTAGAAACAGCGACCGCCCGCTGCGAGCGCGAGGCGAGCGGCGAATTCGCCGACGACGGTCTTGCCCGCCCCGGTGGGAGCGCACACCAGCACGTCGCGGGCGTCTTCGAGGGCGCGGCAGGCCTCGAGCTGGAAGTCGTCGAGGGGGAAATCGAGTTCGGCCGCGAACGTCGTGAGCTGCGACCGGTCCTGCGTGCGCACGTCTCCACGCTACGGGTCGGCGTGGACACGTGCGCAGCGCAGGGGCGCGTCACCCGCCCGTCACTCTCGGGGGTGACTCAGTCGTCCGTCACCTCGAGGGTGACGTCGATGTTGCCGCGGGTCGCGTTGGAGTACGGGCACACCTGATGGGCTTTCTCGGTGAGCTCGAGCGCCTTCTCGCGGGAGAGGTTCGGCAGGGTCACCTCGAGGGTGACGGCGAGACCGAATCCGCCGGCGTCGGTCGGGCCGATGCCGACGCGGGCGCCGACGGCCGAATCGCCGACGTCCGCCTTCTCCTGCCGGGCGATCATCTGCAACGCCGAATGGAAGCACGCGGCGTAGCCGGCGGCGAAGAGCTGTTCGGGGTTGGTGCCCTTCCCGCTGCCACCCATTTCGGTGGGCAGGGCGAGGTCGACGTCGAGTTTGCCGTCGCTGGTGCGGGCGTGGCCGTCGCGGCCTGCTCCGGTGGCGAGTGCTTCGGCGGTGTAGACGATGTTCACGATGTCCTGCCTTTCTTCGAGAGTGCGCCGGGTGCTTCCTGCAACGCGGCGGTCAGGCGGTGGAGCGTCTCGCGTAACGCGACCAGTTCGTCGACGTCGAATCGACTGCCCCGCGTCACGCATTCGGGGATGTCCGCGGCCTCCGCCCGGAGTGCGTCCCCCGCTTCGGTGAGATGGACGACGACGCGACGCTCGTCGGCCTGTTGCCGGCGCCGCTCGATGTATCCGGCGGCCTCGAGCCGCTTGAGCAGGGGGGACAGTGTGCCGGTGTCGAGATCGAGTGCGCCGCACAGATCCTGCACGCCTCGCGCATCACGTTCCCACAGTGCCAGGAGTACGAGGTATTGCGGGTAGGTGATGCCCAGCCGGTCGAGATGCGGCCGGTAGGCGGCCGTGACGGTGCGGGACGCGCGGTAGAGCGCGAAGCACACCTGCTGGTCGAGTTCGAGGGGGGACGACACGAGATGAATGTAGTGCACCGTTATGTTGTGCACAATATTAATGGCCGCAACCAGATGTGTGATCCAGATCATTCGCGCGTGGGAATTGCACGGCCGCCGGGCACGTTAGTTGAGTGAGAATGGCTCAAGTTCGACAGAAAGGCTTCGGAATGCCGGCATTCTTCGGACCTGGTGGCCCCGGCCGAATCGACATCACGCGTTTCATGAGCCGCGGGACCCAGGACCTCCTCGCACATGCGGCGCGCTACGCCACCGACCGTGGCGACGCGGAACTCGACGTGCTGCACCTCCTCCGCGCCATGGCGGAGCAGGATCCGTCCCGCACGGTCATGAACCGCGCCGGGGCCGACCCCGCCGACGTCGTCGCGGCCGTCGACCAGCGACTGCCGCAGAGCCGCCCCGGTGAGGCCGTCTCCGCACCCGCACTGACCGGTGCCGTGAAGACCGCGCTCTTCGAGGCGCACCAGCTCTCGCGCGCACTCGGCTCCACCTACATCGACCCCGAGCATTTGTTCTTCACCCTCGCGGCCGACCAGACCCGTGCTCCCGGACGCCTGCTCGCATCGCTGGGCGTGACACCGCAGGCATTGCAGACCGCGCTGCAGCCCGTCCCCACGGCTCCCGTCGCGGAGGAGACGTCCACGCCGACGCTCGACAAGTTCGGCGTCGACCTCACCGAACGGGCCCGGGGCGGCGGCATCGACCCCGTCATCGGCCGCGCCGACGAGATCGAGCAGACGATCGAGATCCTCGCCCGGCGTACCAAGAACAACCCGGTGCTCGTCGGTGAAGCCGGTGTCGGCAAGACGGCCATCGTCGAAGGACTCGCCCAGCGCATCGTCGACGGCGCCGTCCCGGAGGTCCTGCAGGACAAGCGCATCGTCCAGCTCGACCTGACCGCGATGGTCGCCGGAACCCGCTATCGCGGCGACTTCGAGGAACGCCTCACCACGGCGCTCGACGAGATCGTCGCCCAGCAGGGCAG
>NZ_AJVB01000036.1:0-18852 GCF_000278445.1 Rhodococcus sp. R1101 | reverse complement strand
GGCCCGGGGTGGGTCGGTCGGCGTGACCACGCGCTGACTTCTCCACCTACGAGCCGGATCCAGACCGGCTCGTCGGAATCGCAGGTTCTCTCGGGTCGGAATCCGAACCACCGAGAACAGGAACCATCGATGAGCCCCACCACCGGAACCGCGACCACCGGAATCTCCACGTCGAATCTCGACGAACAGCGCACCGTCAAGGTCAGCCCTCTCGTCGCGCCATCCGAGATCCGTGCCGAGTACGCACCTGACGCCGTCGTTGCAGCAACCGTCCGCTCGGGCCGCGCAGGCACCGTCGACATCCTGAACGGCACCGACGACCGTCTCGTCGTCGTGGTCGGTCCGTGCTCCGTGCACGACCCCGCCGCCGCGATGGACTACGCGCGCCGTCTGGCCGCCAAGGCCGAGGAGCTGCGCGACGACCTGCACGTCGTGATGCGGGTGTACTTCGAGAAGCCGCGCACCACCCTCGGATGGAAGGGCCTGCTCAACGACCCGCACCTCGACGGCACCTTCGACATCAACACCGGCCTGCGCATCGGCCGCAAGCTGCTGCTCGACGTCTCCGGCCTCGGGTTGCCCGTCGGATGCGAGTTCCTCGACCCGATCCTCCCGCAGTACTACGCCGACCTGGTCACCTACGGAGCCATCGGCGCGCGCACCGCCGCGAGCCAGGTCCACCGCCAGCTGTGCAGTGCGCTGTCCATGCCCGTCGGTATCAAGAACTCCACCGAAGGCGACGTGCAGGTCGCGGTCGACGGCACCCGGGCCGCAGCGGCGACCCACGTCTTCCCCGGCACCGACCTCGATGGCCAGGCCGCGCTGATCGAGACCGTCGGCAACCCCGACTGCCACGTCATCCTGCGCGGCGGCAGCGCGGGCCCGAACTACGACGCCGAGACCGTCGCCGACACGATGGCCCGGCTGCGCAAGGCGGGATTGCCCGAGCGTGTCGTCATCGACGCCAGCCACGGCAACAGCCGGAAGGACCACAACAAGCAGGTCGACGTCGTCACCGATGTCGCGGAGCGGATCGAGGCCGGCGAGAAGGGCATCGTCGGCCTGATGCTCGAGAGCTTCATCGAGTCGGGTCGCCAGGACCTGACTCTCGGGGAGGCCGACAAGCTCGACTACGGCAGGTCGATCACCGATGCGTGCATCGACTGGGACACCACCGCGGTGCAACTCGACCGTCTCGCGCAGGCGGTGCGTACCCGTCGCGGCTGAATCTTCTCCGTCCGCGGCCGGAAGGACCGGCGGAGTCGTCTGCGATGACGACTCCGCCGGTCCCCACCCCGTCGGGTACCGTCGCCCCATGGCTACGAACAGGTTGTCGATCGTCGTGCCGGCCCACAACGAGGAACGCTACATCGGACAGTGTCTGGCGGCACTGCTCGCGCAGCGGTCGGAGATTCACGAAATTCTGGTGGTGGACAACAACTCCACCGACCGCACCGCGCAGATCGTCGATGCCGTCGCCGCCGGCGACCCGCTCGTCCGCCGGATCGTCGAGGAGCGGCCGGGTGTCGCATTCGCGCGCAATGCCGGATTCGATGCGGCGACAGGGGATCTCATCGGACGAATCGACGCGGACACGCGGGTTCGCCCGGAGTGGGCCCGTACCGTTCGTACCTTCTTCGCGCGCGAAGACACTGCGGCAGTGGGAGCGATCAGCGGGTTGAACAACTCGTACGATTCTCCCTACCGGGCGCTCAAGAAGTGGTACGTCGGCAAGCGGGTGGCCCAGGGAACGTTCGGTGGGGAACGGCGGATCGACAATCTGCACGGCGCGAACATGGCGCTGCGACGATCCGCATGGGAGCAGGTCCGGGACGTCGTCAGTACGGACCCGAGGATCCACGAGGATCTGGATCTCGCGCTGTGCCTGCGCAAGGCGGACATCGAGATCGCCCAGCTGACCGACCTGTACGTCGATCTGTCGCCGCGCCGGGCCTACACACCGCCGCGTGAGTACGCGGCCTACATCCGATCGGGAATCGACACCTTCGAACTGCACGGCCGCCTGACGCCGGAGATTCTCCAGCTCATCCGTCTGCAGTCACGTCTCCACGTCCTCGTGTATGCGGCATACCGGCCCTACGATCCCGACCTGGGCAGATTCACCCTCCGACGAGCGATCTTCGGCTCCGGTGGACGCGCCATGCCGATCGACGTGAAAAGGCGCGAGGCCTCCATGTGATCAGGCCCCCGTGTGACGAGACCTCCGTACGCCGGTTGCGGCCGGGACATTGCAGGACGACCCGGCCCAACCGGCGGCGGCCTCACCCCGGTGGTGTGTTCACCCGGGTTACCGCAGAGGCGTGAAGTCGCGGCTGCCGAGATAGGACGGCCGCGGTTTCGATGCGGCGAACGGTTCGACGAGCGTGTTCTCGACGCTGTTGAACACGACGAACAGATTCGAGCGCGGGAACGGTGTGATGTTTCCGTTGGAACCGTGCATACAGTTCGAATCGAAGACGGTCGCCGACCCGGCCGGGCCTGTGAAGGTCGCGATACCGTGCTCGGCCGCCAGGCGGGTGAGGGTGTCCTCGTCGGGCGAACCCGTCTGCGGAACGTGGGTGACCAGCGACTCCCGATAGTAGTCGTCGGGCGTCTCACCAGCACAGGAGACGTACGTCCTGTGCGAACCCGGCATGATCATCAGACCGCCGTTGTAGCCGTAATTCTCGGTGAGGGCTATCGAGATACTCAGAGCGCGCGGCTTGGGCATGCCGTCCTCTGCGTGCCACGTCTCGAAGTCCGAATGCCAGTAGAAGGGTCCGCCGCGGAAGCCGGGCTTGACGTTGAGCCGCGACTGGTGGACGTACACGTCGGATCCCAGCAGTTGCCGTGCGATTCCGGCGATCTCGGGCCTGCGGACGATGGAGTCCACGAGATCGCTGAGCCGATGCACGTCGAAGACCGAGCGGACGTCGCCGCTGCCCTGTTCGCGGACCACGCGGTCGTCGTCACCGAGCTCGCGGCCGAGGCGCGAAGTCTCCTCCAGAAGGTTCCCGACGTCGTGCGCGGCGAGAAGTCCTTCGGCGGTGTGGAATCCGCGGCGGTCGTACTCGACCACTGCCTCCGCGTCGAGCGGCCCGTCGGCTGCCGAACCCCAGACGACGGGATCCTTCCTCTCGACGGACTCACAGGCGGTGCGACCGCGGGTCGGATAGTCGTCGCGAACGATCGTGCGCATAGCTCGTAGATCACCCTCTCGACAGTCGATGACGGTTCCCTTCCGACGTTCCCACTGAAAATGCGCGAATGCAAGCCCGGCACCGGCCTGGGCCACTCTCCGATCCACGACCGAAAACTGCTGGTCCGATCGAGTTTCGATCCGCGACTGTGCGGGTACCCGGTTGCACTGCCTCGGTCGGCGTCCGCAACCGTCAGCGGTGTTCGCGGTATGAGCGAGGAGTATTCCCGGTCCATCTCTTGAATGCCCGCCGGAAGGCGCTCGGCTCGGAGAAACCGAGCCGGGAAGACAGGTCGTCGACCGCTTCGCCGCGTCTCAGCCCGGCGATCGCGAGGTCGCGGAGAACCTCCTCGCGCAACTGCCCCAGCGACGTGCCCTCCTGACGGAGCAGACGTCGCAGGTGGGGAGCGCTCACCGCGAGCCTGCCGGCGATGTCCTCGGCGGTCGCCGTCCGTCCCTCGATGCCCGACTCGAAGATCCGCCGCACCTGGGTCGAGACCGTCGATTCGTAATCACGTTCGGACAGAATGAGGTTCGGAGAATCCCGCAGATACTCCTCGAGTGATTCCTCCGTCTGCACGAGTGGGGATTTCAGTGCGGCGTTGTCGATCTGGAGCGCGGCGCGTCCGGCGCCGAAGGTCACCGGCACGCCGAAGATCGCGTCGTAACTGCGGGCCAGGACAGGATCGGGTTCGGTGTACGGCAGGAACACCGATTCGAGGGGGACGCGGCCTCCCACCAGCCACGCCGCGAAACGGTGCAGCAGCATGAGCAGGAAGTCGACCACCACACGGGTCTTGTCGTCCACGACCTCCGGCAGTTCCACCTCCAGGAAGGTGGTGGACCCGCCCGGGGTGAGGCTCAGTTGCGGCAGGGAACGGAGGACGTGGTTGACCTCGATCATCCGCCGCAGGGCGCGGTCGAGATCGGGCCGGTGGATGAGGGTCAGACACATCACCCGGAAAGTGCCGCGAGGCACGGGTGCCGCTGCGATGCCGAAGAGTTCGTCGTCGGTGATCTGCCAGACCAGCTGGGTGAAGCGGCTGACCTGCGCCGGCGTCAGGCGCGCATGGGGATGGGTGAGCACCGCACGGCTGATGCGCGCCGCGTCGAGAGCGGGCTGCAGATCGATGCCCTCCTCGGCTCCCACCCGTACCGCTCGCGAGACGAAGTCGGACGGAATGGTCGGACGCAACATCTAGCGCGCCTCCTGCAATCCGTTCAGACGTGCCACCGCTTCGGTGAGCACCTCGTCCCGCTTGCAGAACGCGAAGCGCACCAGGTGATTCCACGAGGCGGTATCGTCCACGAAGACACTCACCGGCACAGCGGCCACCCCGATCCGCCCGGGAAGTTCCCGGCAGAAGGCGACCGCATCCGACCTGCCGACAGGTGTCAGATCGGCGCACACGAAATACGTTCCGGCGGAGTCGAACACCTTCACCCCGGCATCGGAGAGCGCACGCGACAGGAAGGTTCGTTTGCGCTCCAGATCGTCGCGCATCGACGTGATCCACTCCTGCTCGTGCGTCAGCGCGTGCGCCACCGCGGGTTGGAAGGGCGCCCCTCCGACGAACGTCATGAACTGCTTCGCGGCACGTACCCCGTCGATCAGTTCGCGCGGGCCGATCGCCCAACCGATCTTCCAGCCCGTGACATTGAACGTCTTGGCGGCACTCGAGACCGTGACCGTTCGTCCGGCCATGCCCGGCAGCGACGCGAGAGGAATGTGCGCGCGACCGTCGAAGACGAGATGTTCGTACACCTCGTCGGACAGCACCAGCAGGTCGCGTTCGCAGGCCAACTCGGCGAGAGCGGTCAGCGCCTCACGGTCGTAGACGGTGCCGGTGGGATTGTGCGGGCTGTTGACGACCAGCATCCGGGTCCGGTCGGTGACGGCGTCGCGTAGGGCGTCGACGTCGAGCACGAACCCGTTCCCGGAACGGGTCAGCGGCACGGTGCGCCGCGTCGCCCCGGCGAGAGCCACCGCGGCGGCATACGAGTCGTAGTACGGCTCTGTGAGCAGCACCTCCTCGCCGGGCTCGACGAGTCCGAGGATGGCGGCGCTGATCGCTTCGGTGGCGCCGACGGTGACGAGCACCTCGGAGTCGGGGTCGTGGTGCAGGCCGTACCGCGCGGCGCGGTCGGCGGCGACGGCCTCGCGCAGCACGGGCATGCCGGACCCCGGCGGGTACTGGTTGACGCCTTCGGCGATAGCGCGACGGGCGATCTCGAGCATGGCGGGCGGACCGTCGACGTCGGGAAAGCCCTGCCCGAGGTTGATCGCGCCGTGCCGGACGGCGAGTTCGGTCATCTCGGCGAAGATCGTCGAGGCGAACGGTCGTAACCGGGAGACCGTACGAACCCGTCCCGAAGTCGTCGAATCAACCATTCCTGCAGCGTAGCGCCCGAGGTGTCACATCCGTGCGGCCTGCCTCGTCTCCATGGTGTAGACCACCTCGGATCCGACGGAAGGCTCCGTCGGCCGTATCGGAAGGACATTGTCATGGCACGACTCGAAGCCGTCGCTCCCGACCGCGCGGGCCCGACGACCCGTGCGATGTATGCGTTCGCCCGCCGCAGGTTCGGTTCGGTACCCGAACCCTTCGCGGTGACGGCGCACCATCCGAGGCTGATGCGTACGAGCGGAGTCCACGAGATGCTCGCCCAACGCGCCTCCACCGTCCTGCCCACCGCGGTCCGGGAGATCGCGGTCTATCGCGTGGCGTGGACCGTCGGATGCTCGTGGTGCATCGATTTCGGCACGATGCTGCAGCGACTGGACGGACTCGACACCGAACGACTCGCCCACATCGCCGAGTACGAGACCTCCGATCTCTACAGCGACGACGAGAAGGCTGCGATCGCCTACGCCGACGCGATGACCGGCGACGTGGCGAAGGAGGTCACCGACGAACAGGTCGCCGACCTCGAGCGTCGTTTCGGGCCGGCGGGCGTCGTCGAACTCACCTATCAGATCGCGCTCGAGAACATGCGTGCGCGCATGAACTCGGCTCTGGGCATCCACGATCAGGGTTTCAGCACGGACGCCTGCCGCGTGCCGTGGGCCGAACCGCGCACCGGTGAGACCGGGAGCGCTTGACGACCGATCGAAGATGCTGTCGTCCAGGAGGATTCCGCGCTCGAGCTTCTCGGGATCCGCCATGTCGTAGGCAGCCCGGATCCGTCCGTCCCGCACGGTCCGCGCCGTCACGCGTGGGAAAGCCCGGCCGACCGTCCTCGGCCGGGCGACCGCGGTTCAACAGACCCGACTCGCCGTTCACGAGGACCTGTTCGAACGCCGTCGACGCCTCGGTGCCGTAGAGCCGCAGCAGTCCGAGGATGAAACGCGCCACCCTTCTCGGCTCCGACCACGACGTTCAGCGCCGTGCGGGTCGTGCCGCCGGCGTCCCCGATCATGCGGGCGATGTCGTCGAACGGGATGTCGAACGCGTCGTGGAGCACGAACGCGACGCGCTGCGCCGGTGTCAGGCTGTCGAGGACGACGAGCGCGGCCAGGCGGTTGTCCTCGTCGCGCACGATCTCGTCGAGCGGGTCCGGGGGAGCAGGGGAGCCGAGGGGCGCCACGATGGGTTCGGGCAGCCACTGGCCCACGTAGGTTTCGCGGCGCACCGCGGCCGAGCGCAGTCTGTCGAGGCACAACCGGCCTACGACCGTCGTCAGCCAGGCACGCAGGTCGCGCACCTCGGAGACATCCGCGCCCGCGAGTCGCAGCCACGCGTCCTGCACGGCGTCCTCGGCGTCGGCGATGCTGCCGGTGAGGCGGTACGCCACCGACAGCAGGTGGGTGCGGTTCTCCTCGAATGTCTTCTGGGTGCTCTCGTCGAGCATGGGGACGATGTTAGACGCGATCGGCTGCAGGGCGAGGGCAACGGCGGATCGCGCGTACGGAGGTCGCCGGACGCCTATTCTCGTCCTCGAACGGAAGGGGTACGGTGGACAAATACGACATCAAGAGTGAGCACCGCGAGCTGTACTCGTGCTCGACCGAGGATTTCACCGAGGTGCACGTCCCCGAGTTCGGTTATCTCGCTGTCGACGGCAAGGGCGATCCGAACAGTTCCGAGGAGTACGCCGACGCCGTCGAAGCTCTCTATTCGGTGGCGTACACCCTGAAGTTCACCTCCCAGAAGGAACGGGGCCGGGATTTCGTCGTCGGACCTCTCGAAGGTCTGTGGTGGAGCGAGGACATGACCACCTTCCACACCCGGGGCAAGGATTCCTGGTCGTGGCGGATGATGATCGCGCAGCCACCCTGGATCACCGGCGACACGGTGACCGAGGCGATCGTGTCCGCGGGTGAGAAGGCCCGCGCGAAGCAGAAGTCGCTTCCCTCGTTGCCGCGGGTGCGGCCGTTCCGGATGACGGAGGGCCGAGCGCTGCAGATCCTGCACATCGGACCGTACGACGACGAAGGACCTGTACTGCGGCGCCTGCACACCCAGGTGATGCCGGAGCGAGGCCTGACGTTCGCGGGTGAACACCACGAGATCTACCTGTCCGACCCTCGCCGTACCGCACCTGCGAAGTTGAGAACCGTTCTGCGTCAACCTGTCACAGGGATACAGGAGTAATGATGGCCGTCACCAGTGCGGGTCTGCTGTTCTATCGCATCGACGACACCGGACTGCTCGGCGTGTGGCTCGTCCACCCCGGCGGTCCGTACTGGAAGGGGAAGGACGAAGCCGCCTGGTCGGTACCGAAGGGAGAGTACGGGCCCGAGGAGGATCCTCGCGAGGTCGCCCTGCGCGAGTTCACCGAGGAATGCGGGATCGAGCCCCCGGATGTGCCGTTGTCGTTGCTGGGTCGCTACCGGCAGTCGTCCGGCAAGATCGTCAGCATCTACGCGGGGGAGACGGCGGAGGAGCTGAAGTTCGTCGAGAGCAATACGTGCGAGGTCGAATGGCCCCCGCGATCCGGCAAGCGGATCACCATCCCGGAGGTGGACGAGGCGCGCTGGGTCGTCGCGGCGGACGCCGAGACGAAGCTGCACAAGGGGCAACGGCCGGCGATCGACGCATTGCGTGCACGATTGGACGATGCCGGGCGGTACTACCGCGTCGACTGAACGTCCGGAAGCGCCATGGGAACGAGGAACTGCCGGGCGGAAGAACTCTCGGCCGTTGCCCGAAGGGCTTCCGAACGACCTGCGCGACTTCGTGGAGCACGCCCGGCAACTTCCGTTCTGGGCCGACCCTGCGAAACTCGAGACGGTCGGCGAAGGCCGGCACAGCTCTGTGCCGGCCTTCGTGGTGTCGCCTTCAGTTCCCCGGTACGTCCGCCTTCAGCGAATCGATTGCGGCCTACAGGGCGGTGGTGGCGTCGTCGGCGACCTCCGCGAGTCCCGGTTGATCGGCGACCTGCACCATCATCTGCGGGTTCATCGCGTCGACCACGACCGTTTCCGGGTTGTTCGGATCGGTGCGGACCACGACGTTGCAGGGGAGCAGGAGCCCGATCTGCCTGTCTACCGTCACTGCGCGGTGCGCCAGTGGCGGATTGCATGCCCCGAGGATCACGTAATCCTCCATGTCCTCGCCGAGCTTCGCCTTCAGGGTGGCCTTCATGTCGATCTCGGTGAGCACGCCGAATCCTTGCTCGGACAGCGCCTTACGGGTGCGTTCGACCGCGTCGGGGAACGAGGTGTGCAGGGTGGTCGAGAGTGCGAGTGTCATGGGTGTCCTGCTTTCTCTCGGACGGGGAGGGGTCAGGCCAGGGCGAGGAAGAGCTTCTCGAGTTCGACCTCGGTCATCGGTTCCTTGCCGTCCTCGGCATTGCCGTTCATGCATTCCTTCAGGCCGCTCGCCACGATCTTGAAACCGGCGCGGTCCAGCGCGCGCGACACGGCTGCAAGCTGAGTGACGACGTCCTTGCAGTCCCGGCCCTGTTCGATCATCGCGATCACTCCGCCGAGCTGCCCCTGCGCGCGGCGCAGCCGGTTGAGTACCAATGCGATGCTGTCTTCGTCGCCGACCATGGAGGCGTCCTTTCCTAGTTCTGCAGACCAGTGTACCCCCGGGGGTATCAAATCGGGGGTGTGAGTCGTGCGACCGAGGGCATCCGGCGAGCGACCCGAGGATCGCGGTGGCGCGTGTCAGCGTCTTTGCCGTTGCCGCACCACGCGGCGCATGACGACGAAGAACGCGACGAGCGTGACGATCAGGAGAATCGGGACGACGGGCACCTCCTGCGTCCACCGGCCGAGTGCTACTTGCAGATCGAACTGCTCGTCGACACCCATCGGACCGGTGAGATTCGCGGTGCCGTCCGTGACGAGAAACAGCACGCCGATGCCGATGAACAGCAGCCCCGAGATCAAAGACGTGGTATGGGTTCGCAGGGGGCCGAGGGTGATGGGACGTCCTCGTAGCCAGGTGCGCTTTCGCAGCTCGAATCGTTCCCACGCGAGGGCCAGTGCGAACAGCGGCAGCGCCATACCGAGGGCATAGACGGCCATCAGCACGGCCCCGTGCAGCGGGTGCCCCCCGGCGACCGCGATGGTCAGCACGCTCCCGAGCAGGGGTCCGGAGCAGAATCCTGCGAATCCGTACACGGCTCCGAGCGCGAACACCGACAGGGCGCCGGAGCCGGTCAGCGAGTTCGCGGCTTGCTGCGCCGACTTCGACGCGAAGCCTCCGCCGGCAACGGTCATGATGCCGAGACCGATGAGAATGGTGCCACTGACCAGGGTGACCAAGGCGCGGTGCTGGGTCAGGAGCGCACCGATCAATCCCAGTCCGGCTCCCAGGGGCGCGAGTACCGAGGTCAATCCCGCGTAGAAGAGTGCCGTGCGCGCCGCCAGGCGCCCCGCGCCGTCGAAGGCATACGCGAAGAACGAGGGCAGCAGCAGCGCCGAGCACGGACTGAGCAGGGAGAGTACGCCGCCGAGCAGAGCGCCGAGCAGGCCGATCTCGGTCACTCCGCCACCCCGGCCGCTGCCTCGATGACCTGCTCGAAGACTCCGAGCGGCTGTGCGCCCAGGATCGGGGTGCCGTTGATCACGAACGACGGCGTACTCGATACGCCGATGGTGTTCGCCTCGAGCATGTCGGCGTAGATGGCCTGGTCGACGGACGGGTCCGCGGCCTCCCGGCCGAATCGATCCAGGTCGGGCACTCCGGCCTCGGCTGCGAAGCTGCGCAGAGATTCCGGCGTGAGGTCGGGATGGCCGCGATCGGGGGAAGCTGCGTAGACGGTCGCGTTGAACTCCCAGAACTTCCCCTGTGCGGCGGCGGCGCGTCCGGCACGGGCAGCGGCCATCGATTGGTCGCCGAAGATCGGAAGATCGCGCCATTCCATGCGCAGAATGCCCTCGTCGACGTACTTGTCGATCAGAGCCGGCTCGACGTCGCGGCTGAACTTGGCGCAGAACGGGCAGCGGTAGTCGGAATACTCGACCAACACCACGGGAGCATCCACCGCGCCGATCGCCAACGGGTCACCGTCGATGCGCCGTGACATATCTCCGACCGGTCCCATCTGTGGAGTCGTCACAGGTTCGGCCGCATCTTCGGCGCCGGTGCGGCCGACGACGAGAAACGCGAGCAGAACCGCGACGACGACGCCGAGCGCGCCGAGCAGCCACAGGTCCCGCCGGGTGCGGACGGTGTGTTTCGTCGGGGTCATGCGTGCCTCCACGGTCGGTCGTGCCGGAGTGGATCGACCGCCCCGAACTACTAAGCAGGATAGTAGCTCGCGCTACTAAGCTGGTTAGTAGTTGTGCCACTCTCCGTCGACAAGGATCCCGATGTGACCACCCCTCCCGCAGCTCTCGAGACTCGCAATCCCGCAATCGCTCAGAAGAATTCGTATCGGACCAGAGCCCTGCTCCGAGCGGTGGCCGCGGGGGTGATCACTCTTCTGGTCGTCGGCGTACCGACGGACATCCTCGCGAATCCGTGGTTCGGCCGGGAGATCCCGGTGCGCTGGTGGGAATACCCGGTGCTCGGCGCGACCGTGGTGCTGACCGCGCTGTGGTTCGGTCTACAGAACTCCCACTCCGGCAGTCCGCGGACGGCGACACCCGCGGCCGGAGTGATGCTGACCGTGTTCGCCGTGGGCTGCCCGGTCTGCAACAAAGTGGTGCTCGTCACGATCGGCGCGTCCGGAGCACTCGGATGGTGGGCCCCGCTACAGCCGATCCTCGCCGTCCTCTCGCTGGCCCTGCTCGCCGGCGCCGTTCTCTACCGGTGGCGGCGGCGTCCCTGCGACGACTCCTGTGAATCGCCGATCACACGGTGAGGCAGGACGCGGTCACGATTCCGACGACGGAGACTCCCGTGAGGAATGCGGGAAGAGCGGACAAGGCCACTGCGAAAGGACGAGTGGCGAAAGAACGAGCGAGTACGCGGTGCGAACGGCCGGACCTGCGAACCGGACTCAACCACCGGAGCCTCGCGTCGAGATACCCGTCGGATACTTCTTCTCGTGCCGCCGGATCGAGCGTCGTTGCGCACCGGAGCAGAGCATCGCGGACCGCATCGTGTCCGCAGGACTGCGCGGCCCGGCGATCTGCTGCCAACTCGACGAGCACACGTATCCACGGCGCTCCCTGGCGGCACAGCGGCACGAACGGCAACGCCGTCCTCAGGGCCCCGCTGATCGCCACCAGCACATGGTGGCGACCGCGGATGTGTGCTTACTCGTGATCGAGTACCGCCCGACGCGTCGGTGGGTCCAGCGCTTTCAGTCCCTCGCCGGCCACGACAGTGCCGTTACGGCCGCCGATGCTGTATGCCGCGCAGGCGGTGTCCTGCAACCAGATGACTTCACCCCCGGCGTGCCTCCGGATCCTTCCGAGGATGCGGACCAGGTTGAGGTGGGCAACGGTTTCGCGGCGGTGCCTGCGGTACGAACGGGACACCACCACGGCGATCCGCACGAGAACCGCGCCCGCGACCACCCACAGCGCTGTCTCCAGATAGGGCAGCCACGGCAGCAATCCTTCGTCCCGCGCCGTACGCACACACGAGGCCGGTACCGGCAGATGATCGATCTGCAAACCGGGTCGCGTGGCTACCGCCAGGGGACCACCGGCCAGTGCCGCGACGAACAGGACCTCGGTCGATACCCACGCGGTGAGCGCACCGCGCGGATCGCGGCCCGGGGAGGCCAGATGCGAAAGCCATCGCGGCGCCGCGAAACCGAGGACGAGCGCTGCCACGAACAGTGCTGCTGCAACGATCACGAGGGCAGGTTCCCGCGGTTGCGGGCCGTGGTCCGCCGGGCGGCGCGGCGCAGGATCCGGGATTCGTCCTCCGTCGCAGAACTGGCGAAGTGCAGCATGACCTGTTCGGCGTCACCGGACGTCCGGAGCACGTGCCGCAGAAGTTCTGCCGCGGTTTCCTCGCGGCTACGGGTTGCGCGGTAGCTGTAACCACGGCCGATTCGGCTGCGGGTGACCATGCCCTTGGTGTGCAGGTTGTCCAGGACCGTCATCACGGTCGTGTAGGCCGGCGACCGGTCGGGCTCGAGGCGTGCCAGCACGTCGCGTACTCGAAGGGGTTCGTCGCTCTGCCACAGCACGTCCATGATCGCCGATTCCAGCTCGCCGAGGCCCATCACGTCCGTGTCACCGCTTTCGTTTCACCATCGTCCGGGCCCTGCCCGGCGAAGTTCCACTCTACGGCCTGCATGCCGTCATCGAAGGCGGCATGCAGGCCGCTGGTGAAGAAGTTCGGCGCGGCGCTCAGGGGGTGGGTCCGCGCCGCACTTCCCGACCCGCGGAGACCCACGCCCTCGTCCCGCCGGCGACGGACACTGCGGACCGTCCCGCGGATTCGAGGATCTCGGCTCCGCGCTTGCTCCGGTTTCCGGACGCACAGATCACGTAGACGGTCTCTCCCGGCGGTACCTCCCCCACGCGGGCGGACAGTTCGGGGAGGGGGATCGACCGGGCGCCGGGGACGTGGCCCCGGATGTACTCGTAGTCCTCGCGGACATCGAGCACCGGAGCTCCGGACTCCCACGCCGTGATCAGAGCGACAGTGTCGACTTCCTCCATGGCGAACTCCTCGGTTCGGGTCTGTCGAGAACGGGTGAGTGCTTCCGGGTCGTGCGTTCAGCCCGCCGCCACGGCGGTGCGAGAGCGTCCTCCGAGGCGTTGCAGCGGGCAGTGCTCGCTGCGGTTGCAGACATAGGTGGCGCCGGCGGCAACCACGGTGAGTGCCGCCGTGGCAATGCCGACGCCGGGGTGGATCTCCTGCGCGAGGATGACGGAGGACATGATCAGCACGAACCAGCCGAAGCTCTTGCGCAGGGTGTCCGGATCGACCAGCGAGGTCAGGCGGCCGCCGATGAGGCTGCCCACGACGGCGGCACCGGTGACCATCGCCGCGAGACGCCAGTCGATCTGCACGGTGGACAGATAGCCTCCGAGTCCGGCGAAGGACTTCATGGCGATCACGATCAGCGACGTGCCGACCGCGATCGGCATGGGCAGGCCGCCGAGCAATGCCAGGGCCGGCACGACGAGGAAGCCGCCGCCGGCACCGACGAGACCGGTGACCAGGCCGACCACGACACCGTCGAGCAGGATCTTGCCGACGGGCATCGCAGCGTCGCCCTCGCCGGCCGCAGCCTTGTTCTTGCGGCCGCGGAGCATGGCGATCGCTGTGGCGATCATCATCACGGCGAAGCCGAGCAGCAGTACGGTGCCCGGAATGAAGCGCGAGAGCAGACCACCGCCGTAGGCGCCGACCATGCCGGCCAGGCCGAACAGGATGCCGGTACGCCACTGCACGCGGCCGGCGCGAGCGTGGGAGATCGCGCCGACCGCACTGGTGACACCCACGACCAGCAGCGAGGTGGCGATCGCCTCCTTTGCATCCATCCCTGCGACGTAAGCGAGTAGGGGGACGGTGAGAATCGAGCCCCCGCCGCCGAGCAGTCCGAGGGTGACGCCGACCAGGACCGCCAGGGCTACGGTCAGCGCGACCATGCCAGTTTCCTTTCGGCCGGGCAGGACGGACCTCCGGTCAACTGGGTGACGACGTTCTGGAGATCCCACTGTGCCCCGCGGTTGTAGGGCAGCTTGGACAGCAGCATGCCCATCGCGCAGGTGTCCGACAGCGCGGCGAAGGTCAACCCGCCGCCGATGCCGGCAGCGAGCCACTTGAGTTTCGGCACGGCGATGCTTCCGAGAACCGAGCCCAGGACGAGCGAGCCGGCGACGAGCCGGACCTGGCGTTCGAGATCCCATCGATCGGCGCCGCGGTTGACGGGCAGGCCGGCCGATTCCCAGCCGAGCATGCCGCCCTCGAGGATGTGGAGGTTCGGCAACCCTGCTTCACGCAGGGCCTGTTCGGCCTGGCCGGCACGCTGCCCGGAGCGGCACACCAGTACGACGTTCTCGTCGAGATGGGCGCAGAACTCGTCGCGATGCTCACGCAGCAGGTCGAGGGGGACGTTGTAGGCGCCGGGAATGTGCACGGACTCGAACTCGCCGGGAGTCCGGACGTCGACGATCCGTACGGGCCCGCCCGAATCGATCGATTCGTGCAGGGAATTCGGATCGACGGTGGCGGTAGGGGACTCGGTCATGAGTGGCCTTTCGAGCATGAGGATCGGTAGGGGTTCGAGGAGGTGCCCCCGGGGGTATTGCAGGACCATCGTATACATACCCCTGGGGGTATGAGCAAGAAATGTGATCGTCCCGGCAGGGCCGGGCTCCGGAAGCGAACCGATACCCCGGGGGGTACTTGACATACCCTAGGGGGTATATGCCACGATGTCCATATCACCGGAACGCCATCCGGATCCAGCAACGGAGGAATCCATGATTCTCGAGCAGTACTACATCGAGTGCCTCTCCCATGCGTCCTACCTCATCGGTGACGAGAACACGGGCAGGGCGGTCGTGGTCGATCCCCGCCGCGACATCACCGAATATCTTTCCGACGCAGAGAAGTACGGCCTGACCATCGAGGGTGTGATCAACACCCACTTCCACGCGGACTTCGTCTCCGGTCATCTCGAGCTGGTCGACGCCACGGGTGCGTGGATCGGATTCGGTGAAGCGGCGGAGACCGACTACCCGATCCGCCGTCTGCGTGACGGCGAGAAGTTGTCGCTGGGGGAGGTCGAACTCGAGATCCTGTCCACCCCGGGCCACACCTGGGAGTCGATCTCGGTGCTGGTGCGCGAGCATTCCGGCGCCGTCCCGGCCGCAGTGCTCACCGGGGACTCGCTGTTCATCGGCGACGTCGGGCGTCCCGATCTGGTCAACCTCGGCGACGGCTCGAGTGCCGATCTGGCTCGCGCAATGTACCGCACCGTGCACGAGAAGCTGCTGACATTGCCCGACGAAGTCGTCGTCATGCCTGCTCACGGTGCCGGCTCGTCCTGCGGGAAGAACCTGTCGACCGAACTCACCTCGACCATCGGCGAACAGCGCGCCACCAACCCGTCCGTGCAGCCGATGAGCGAGGACGACTTCGTCGCCCTGGTCACCGAAGGTCAGCCGGCCGCACCGTCGTACTTCTCGGTCGACGCCGCGATGAACAAGCGGATGCACCCGCTTCTGGCGCAGGACCACACGATTCCCGAGCTGAGCCCCCAGCGGATGAAGGCGGAACTCGCCGCCGGCACGCGTGTCCTCGATGCGCGCAGCGTCGACGACTTCGCCGCCGGGCATCTGCGCGGTTCGATCAACGTCGGATTCGACGGGCGTTTCGCCGAGACCGGCGGCATGGTCGCCGAGGTGGGCGAGAAGATCGTACTGATCACCTATCCCGGCGAGGAGCAGGACGCCGCGGTGCGTCTGGCCCGAATCGGATCGGACGGCGCTGCAGGATATCTGAACGTCGATCGGGACGGGGTGTTCCCGGCGGAACTGGCCGATCTGGTCGAGACCGCATCCAGGACATCGGTCGACGAACTCGACCGGTTGCTCGCCGCCGACGCGGTCACCCTCGTCGACATCCGCAATCCCGGTGAGCGCGAGTTCGGAACCATTCCGGGTGCGGTGCCGATCCCGCTGGCCCAGTTGCGTACCCGCTTGGACCAGGTCCCGTCCGGCAAGCCGATCGTCGTGCACTGTGCGGGGGGATGGCGTTCGAGCGTCGCGGCCTCACTGTTGCGGGCCCAGGGCTTCGAGAACGTCACGGATCTGCTCGGCGGCTACAACGCATGGGCCGAATCCCACGTCCCCGCCTGATCGTTCCGACCCCGAGAAGGAAGCAGAACTCATGACGACGAAGAACCTCACGATGGCGGACTTCGAATCCACCGTTCTCGGCAACGACATCGTGCTCGTCGACTTCTGGGCATCGTGGTGCGGCCCGTGCCGCGCCTTCGGGCCGGTCTTCGAGAAGTCGTCGCAGGCGCACCCCGAGATCGTGCATGCCAAGGTCGACACCGAAGCCGAACAGCAACTCGCCGCCACGGCGAACATCCGCTCGATTCCGACGATCATGGCCTTCCGGGAGGGTGTGCTCGTCTACTCGCAGCCCGGCGCGTTGCCGGCACAGGCTCTCGAGGACCTGATCACCCGGATCGAGGCCCTCGACATGGCCGAGATCCACAACCGGGTTGCCGAACAACGCGCAGCCTCGCGCTCCTGACCCCGTCGCCGGGTCCGTAGCGAACTCTCATCGAGGAGGACTCTCATGTGTTACCCCGTCGCCTGCCCGAACTGCGGAAAGACCGGATGGGGTGGATGCGGACAGCATGTCGACGCCGTCCTGCGTTCCGTCCCCGCCGCCGATCGCTGCACTTGCGGTCAGGACACCGTCCCGGCCCGCGCCGAGCGTCGAGGCATACGGTCGCTCTTCCGTCGCTGACCTCGGCCGCAACCAGGAAGACGGTGTACGAAACCCACCCACCGCGCCCGGTCGATCGGTAGGGGACGGAAGACGGACACGATCCGAGGCGGTGAAGCGCCCGCGCGGATCGTGTCCACCACGACGAAGGCCGGCACAGTCGATGTGCCGGCCTTCGTCGTGCGTGGACGAGGATTCACCCACTTCGGATCACTCTGCGCACAATCGTTGTGACCACCTCTGCCGGGCGGGGATGCTGTCACCGTCGCAGAACACCGAAGGGGGACGGACCGTGTCCGAGTGTCGGTTGTGTTGTCGCTGAGCGACAGTCATGCCATCGTCGCACCACCGGTGCGTAGTTCCTGTACCCGGAAGGGCCGGGTACCCATCACCGCGCCCGTACCCTCGGGCCGACACGAGGACTCGAATCCTGATGCCCGCATCCCCTCTGCGCAGAAGTAGTCTGCGCGTCGTCGCTGCCGCCGCAGCGTTTCTCACCCTCACCTCCGTCGCGACCGCGTGCTCGGGGTCGGGGGCAACCACCACCGCGGACGGAAGAACCGTCCTCCGTTACGAGGGTTCGGCCGGCCAGGTCGGATTCCCCGAACTCGCCGAAGCGCTCGGGTACTTCGAAGACGTCGAACTGGAGTGGATCGGAGACAACGGCAACGGCCCCCAGTCGCTCCAGAACACCGCCACGAACCAGGTCGACTTCGGTGGCGCGTTCAACGGCGCCGTGATCAAGGCGCAGGCCGGCAACTCCCCGCTGACCTCCGTGCTCGCCTACTACGGTTCCGACGAGCAGACCTTCACCGGCTACTTCGTCCTCGAGGACAATCCGATCCGCACCGCACGCGATCTGATCGGCAAGAAGGTCGGCATGAACACCCTCGGCGCCCACCACGAATTTCTCGTCCGGGAATGGCTCGCCCAGCAGGGCCTGACCGCGGAGGAGATCGCGCAGGTCGAACTGATCGTGGTGCCGCCCGTCAATACGGAACAGGCTCTGCGCGAAGGACAGATCGACGTCGGAACGCTCGGCAGCGTGTTCCGTGAGACCGCCGTCGAACGAGGCGGCATCCGCCCGTTGTTCACCGACGAATCCCTCTTCGGATCGTTCTCCTACGGAACCCTGGTGTTCCGCGACGACTTCATCGAGCGGAACCGCGGCGCCGTCGCGGATCTGGTGCAGGGCACGGCCCGTGCCATCCGCTGGACGCAGGTCACCCCGCGCGACGAGGTGATCGCGAAGTACAAGGAGATCATCGAGGGGCGCGGACGCAACGAGTCGACGAGCCTCGTCGAGTACTGGCGCAGCCCCGGCGTGGCCGGACCCGGCGGAGTGATCACCGACCAGGAGATTCGGACCTGGATCGATTGGCTCACGCGCAACGGCGAACTCGACGAAGGACAGATCGACCTCGACGACGTCTTCACGAACGAGTTCAATCCCTACGCCAACGGCACCTACGAACCCACCAGCGGCCCGAACGGTGAACCTCTCGAGGAGGCGAAGTGAGCGAGCCCAAACTCCGGATCGACCACGTCACCAAGCAGTTCCCGGTACGCGGCACGAGCGATACCTTCACCGCTCTCGACGACATCAGCATCGACCTCGCCGACGGCGAGTTCCTCGTGCTGGTCGGCCCGAGCGGTTGCGGAAAGTCCACCCTGCTCGACCTTCTCGGTGGTCTCGGTACGCCGACCTCTGGACAGATCCTGCTCGACGGCCGTCCCGTCACCGGCCCCGGTCTGGATCGCGGAATCGTCTTCCAGCAGTACGCACTGCTCCCGTGGCGCACGGCCCGCCACAACATCGAATTCGGTCTGGAGGCCAAGGGGCTGCCCAAACGGGAGCGGCGTGAGCTCGCC
>NZ_AJVB01000035.1:0-18897 GCF_000278445.1 Rhodococcus sp. R1101 | reverse complement strand
CTCATCGTCTCCGCGAGTCTCGCCGAACACATCCTCGGTGGTGCTGCGACAGTCGCGGTGTTCACGCTCATGATGGACGCCGCGGACCAGGAGCACGCCGGCAGCGACTACACCCTGCTCGCGTGCGCGATCGTCGTCGTGCAGGGCATCGCGGGATTCACCGCCGGTGTCGTCGGAGACGTGTTCGGTTATCCCGCGCTGTTCGGTACGAGCCTGGTGCTGTCGGGAATCGGATGTGCCGTCCTGCTGATCGCCCTCGATCGGGGCATCGGACCGAGCGGCGTGCACAGTGTGTGGAGAAGTGGCACGGGACGAGCGATCTCGCGTCCCCGGTGACCTCACCGCGACCGGTACTGCTGATCACCGCGACCAGTACTGCAGCATCGGTTCCTCGGCGAGCACCGTCGATCCCTCGGAGATGACGAGAGCGCTCGACGAGATCCGATACTGCACACCGGTGTTCGTTGCGGTGAAGCCGTCCCCCGAAGGCGCGGGATCGTCGATCTCGATCGCCGCGCCGTCGTTCGTGCGGACACCCTTGTAGTAGTACCGCCCGGCCCCGGTCTCACACACCACGACGAGCGACTCGGCCGTCTGCCCGATGGCGACGGCGGGATTCGTGTGGTTGCACCGTGCCTCGGGGATGCCGACGAAGCCCTGTGCGTCGGTGTCCTCGGAGGCCGACACGGGCGGTAGCGGCCGCGCGGGTCCCGTCGCGGGGGCGGGATTGCCGGTGGCCGAGAGTTCGAGATCCTCGATCCGCAGGGCCACATCTCCTGGGAGCACGGTGACGTAGCTGTTGCCCTGCACGATGCTGTTGGCCGTGATGCACTCGAAGTTGCCCGTGAGGCACGACAGTCGTTCCCAGTAACCGCCGAGCGAATCCGTCGGGCGTAGCGCGTATTCACCGGGGGTGATGTCCACCCCGACCTTCAAGGTGCCGTTGGTCGGGAAACCGCTCGGGGTCGCAGGCCGGCTCGTCTGCGCTCGTGGTGCTGACGGCGACACGGTGACCGTCACGGTCGACGGGGACGTGCGTGCAGCGACGGTGCTCTCCGATGCTGGATCGGCTGAGCGGGTCAGGGTGACGACCAGGGCGGCGACTGCGGCGACGACGGCGACGAGCAGGGCACCGCCCACGAGCCACGGCCACTTCGGTCGTCGCGGCGGGGTCGGGGCGGGCCAGGGTGGCGGGGGAGCGCCGTAGCCGTAGCCGTATCCGTCCGGCGGAGGCTGCATCGACATTCGGGTCCCTTCGCTGTCGCGGTGTTATGCCTCCTGATATCGCTGCCGATGTCTGCTGCTGTTACGTCATGCAGGGTGGGATCACCCGGTTTGCTGCAGGTCGTCGCAGGGAAGGGTCAGTTCGGCGAGATCGTCGAGGGAGACGGGCAGCACCCGCGCGAGCGCGGCGATCGTCGCGAACGCAGGGGTGGCCAGTCGTCCGGTCTCGATCTTCCGGAGGGTTTCCGGGGAGATGTCGGCGGCGCGAGCCACCTCGGTGAGCGTCCTGCTGCCCCGGGCTTCGCGCAACCGTCCGCCCAGACGCTTGCCGGCGGCGAGCTGTTCCGGGGTCAGGGGGAGTCGCACCATGGCCGCAGTCTAGCCGGTGCCGGTATGAAAATAACGGCCATGGGTTAGGGTGGTATTTAAATACCGTTTCGTCATCCTGAGGAGTGCCCGTGCTGGAATTGAAGACCCCCCGCGAGATCGCGGCCATGGACGTGACCGGCACGTTCATCGCCGAGTTGCTCGACGACCTCACCGGCCGCGCCCGGCCCGGTGTGAACCTGCTCGATCTCGAGCAGCGCGCGCGGGACATGATCGAGGAACGCGGCGCGGTCTCGTGCTACTGGGACTACGCGCCCTCGTTCGGGCGTGGACCGTTCCGCAACGTCATCTGCCTGTCCGTCAACGACGCAGTGCTCCACGGGCTCCCGCACGACTACGTGCTCCGGGACGGCGACCTGCTCAGCATGGACATCGCCGTCTCGATCGGCGGCTGGGTCGCCGATTCGGCCCGCAGCATCATCGTCGGCGCGGAGCGTCCCGAGGACCGGCATCTGGTCGAGGCGACCGAGATGGCGCTGGCCGCGGGTATCGCCGCCGCGCTCCCCGGCAACCGCCTCGGTGACATCTCGGCGGCGATCGGCGCCGTCGCGGCCGACTACGGCTATCCCGTCAACACCGAGTTCGGTGGTCACGGGCTCGGCCGCACCATGCACGAGGATCCGCACGTGGCGAACGCCGGGCGTGCGGGTCGTGGGCTCGTGCTGCGTCCCGGTCTGACGCTCGCCCTCGAACCGTGGTTCGCGGCGGGGACGGACGAGATCGTCTACGACCCCGACGGCTGGACCATCCGCTCCGCCGACGGTTCGCGCACCGCGCACAGCGAACACACGATCGCGATCACCGAAGGTGAACCGCTGGTGCTGACGAAACGGGAGCGCGTCACCGAATAGATCCGGACGGCAGGAAGATTCGGAGTAGACACGCGGGTTTCCGCTCGGTCCGTTATGGTCGGTGCACCGACGCGCGAGAGGCGATGCAGATGCCGCTGTACGAGTTCCGATGTGCCGACTGCGGGCCCTTCGACGTCTCCGTTCCCATGAGTGAAGTCTCCGCATCGGCCCCGTGCCCGCGGTGCGAGCAACAGTCTCGTCGCTCTCTCACCCCACCGCGTCTCGGTCGGGGAGGTTCGGCAGCGATGCGCCTGCACGACGCGACGGCCCGTACCGCCTCCGAGCCCGACGTTGTCTCGGGTTCCCTCCCGGGCGTGTCGAGGCGTCCGTCGCGGCCGGTCACGACCGATCCCCGACACCGAACGTTGCCCCGCCCGTGATCCGACACCGCCCTCGATCCGCCACCGCTCCAGGAGGTCCCGTGCCCGACGTCGTGTTCCCGCTCGATTCGACCCGCCGGTTCACCGATCAGGACAAGATCGGCCACAACCGCTGGCACCCGGACATCCCGCCCGTCGCGACGCTGAAACCGGGCGATTCCTTCCGCGTGCACTGCCGCGAATGGTTCGACGGTGAGATCCACAACGACGATTCCGCCGACGACATCCGCAATGCCCCGCTGCACATCGTGCACGCGTTGTCGGGACCGTTCGCCGTGGAAGGTGCCAAGCCCGGCGACCTGCTGATCGTCGACATCCTCGACCTCGGCCCGATCCCGCAGGAGGACTCGGGTCCGCTCGCCGGACAGGGTTGGGGATACACGGGCATCTTCGCGAAGACGAACGGCGGGGGCTTCCTCACGGACCAGTTCCCCGACGCCTACAAGGCGGTCTGGGACTTCTCCGGTCAGAAGGCGACGAGCCGTCACGTGCCCCATGTGTCGTTCACCGGCATCGTGCATCCCGGTCTGATGGGGACGGCACCGTCGCACGAACTGCTGTCGACGTGGAACACCCGGGAAGCGGCGCTGATCGCGACGGATCCCGACCGTGAACCGGCGCTGGCGCTGCCGCCCGAGCCGAACGGCGCCATCCTCGGCAGCCTGTCGGGCGCCGACTTCGACCGGGTCGCGGCCGAAGCGGCGCGCACCGCTCCGCCCCGGGAGAACGGCGGCAACCAGGACATCAAGAACCTCACGAAGGGAAGCCGGATCTTCTATCCGGTCTTCGTCGACGGAGCGAATCTGTCGGTCGGCGACCTGCACTTCTCGCAGGGCGACGGCGAGATCACCTTCTGCGGTGCCATCGAGATGGGTGGTTTCATCGACCTGCGCGTCGACCTGATCCCCGGCGGCATGGAGACTTACGGGATGAGCGAGAACGCCATCTTCATGCCCGGCAACACCGACCCGCAGTACTCCGAGTGGCTCGCGTTCTCCGGCACGTCCGTGACGCTCGACGGCGAACAGCGGTATCTGGATTCGCAATTGGCGTACCAGCGGGCCTGCCTGCACGCCATCGACTATCTGACGAAATTCGGCTACAGCCCCGAGCAGGCGTATCTCCTGCTCGGGGCTGCACCCATCGAGGGACGCTTGTCGGGTGTGGTGGACATCCCGAATTCGTGTGCCACGGTGTACCTTCCGACGGCGATCTTCGACTTCCCGGTCGCGCCCACCGCGTCCGGTCCGGTGACGATCGATCCGGGTATCGGAGCGCCGCGTTCGTCGGCGTGAGGGCCGCGAAAATCGTTTGTCGGGTAGGAGCGGGGCGCGTACCGTCCTCGGGTCGGTACATACGCGAACGAAAGGTGGTCCCGGCCATGGACCCGCTCACCGAACGGGACATTCGAACATCCTTCGTCAACTGCTCCAAGGGTGATGCGAAGCGGCTTCCGGTGCCGCGCGATCTCGACGACCGGCCGTGGGACGAACTCGACTTCCTCGGCTGGACCGATCCGTCGTTCCCCGGTCGCGGCTACATCGTCGTCCCGCGCGACGGCGAACTCGTCGGCGTCGCCATGCGGTTCGAACAGCAGGGTTCCGGCAAGACGCAGATGTGCACGATCTGCCTCACCACCCACACGCGGGGCGGCATCGCGCTGATGACGGCGAACAAGGTCGGAGATTCGGGACGAGCGGGCAACGCGGTCGGGACGTACATGTGCATCGACCTGCAGGGTTCGTTGTACGCGCGTGGCAGGAAGAAGCCCGCCCTGGGGAGCCGCTACCGCGAGGACCTCGAGCCGGAGGAGAAGGCCGAACGTGCCCGCGAGAATCTCCACGCGTTCGTCGACCGTCTGTACGGCTGAAGGGCTCGTCCGGCGTGCTCAGTGCGAGCCGGAGCTGCGCAGGTGGGCACGCTCGCCGTTGTGGTCGAGGATCGTGAGGATCTCCACCGGCCCGTCGTGTGCGCTGATCGCGTGCGGGGTCATGGTGGAGAACTCGGCGGCATTGCCCTCCTGGATGAGAATCGTCCGCTCGCCGAGCTGGAGCCGGGCCGTGCCGGACAGGACGGTGAACCATTCGTGCCCCGGGTGCACGGGGAGAGTGTCCGCCGGCCGCGGCTCCTGCAGCGTGATCCGCATCTTGGCGACGGTGACACCGCCCAGTGACCGTTCCCGCGACAACAGCCAGGTCGTGTACCCCGGCGTGTCGCACGGTTGGGGTCTGATCACCACGTCCTGGTCGTCGCCGGATTCGACGAGCTGGTCGATGGTGGTGTCGAGTGCCCGGGCGATCGGGACGAGCTGGTCGAGTGCGATTCTGCGGCGGCCCGTCTCGATGCGGCTCAGGTTCGACGGACTGATGTGGCACCGGGCGGCGAGAGCGTCGAGCGTCCAGCCCTGCGCGAGTCGCAGGCTGCGGATGCGCTGACGGATGAGCCGGTCGAGATCGGACGATTCTTGCTCCATAGGCAAGAGTGTATGCGGAAACTGAATGAAGCGTTCTAGCGTGGAGTCATGCACCACCACGCCCACGCCTCGCATCCACGACACGCACCGCACGACCCTGCCCAC
Source organism: Rhodococcus sp. R1101 (assembly GCF_000278445.1). Taxonomy (NCBI): domain Bacteria; kingdom Bacillati; phylum Actinomycetota; class Actinomycetes; order Mycobacteriales; family Nocardiaceae; genus Rhodococcus; species Rhodococcus sp. R1101. The sequence continues at coordinate 13,477 of NZ_AJVB01000035.1, read as the reverse complement.
GACGAATCGATGGCAGAGGTGCTCGACCTCGACGCCGAGATGCACCGGCCCTACTTCGAGTCGTTGCTCGACCGGGTCGCCGGACAGCTCGCGCGGGAACCACGCGTCATCGTCGACATCGGCGCGGGGACGGGCACGGGCACACTCGCCCTGGCCCGCCGGTTCCGCCACGCACAGCTCGTGGCTCTCGACCGATCTGCCGGAATGCTCGACCGGATCCGGAAGACCGCTGAGCACAACGGATTCGATGATCGGACCCGAACCGTCGAGGTGGACCTCGACGCAGGGCTGCCGGCCGTGGGTGCGATCGATCTGGGCTGGGCGGCGCTGTCCCTGCATCACATCGAGGATCCCGACGCGATACTCCGGCAACTGTTCGACTCGATGGAACCGGCCGGAGTGGTGGTGATCACCGAGATGGAATCGCAGCCACGCTTCCTGCCCGACGACATCGGTATCGGTGCACCGGGACTCGAAGCGAGATGCCACGAGGCCGCAGCGTCCCGGGGGTGGAACAGGTGGCCCGACTGGAGCGAGAATCTGCGTCGCGCCGGTTTCGAGATGATCGAGATGCGCCGCGACGAACCCGATGTCGACGTCGATGCCACCGTGCGTCGATACGCTCACGCGGTACTGAGCCGGATGCGCACCGCACTCGAACATGTCCTGTCCCCCGAGGATCTCGACACGCTCGACCAGCTCACCGGCCACGGTCCCGACTCGGTACCGCACCGAACGGATCTGGTGGTCCGTACATCCCGAACCGTGTGGATCGCACGGGCAACGAAGGAGAAGAACCGATGAACACCCAGGAGAATCCCGCGAAAGAGGACTACGACGTCGTCGTGATCGGCGGTGGCTCGGCCGGACTGAGCGCTGCCACCGCGCTGGGACGCTCGCGCCGCTCGGTGCTCGTCGTCGACGCCGGCGAACCACGCAACGCCCCCGCTGCGGCCGCACACAACGTGCTCGGGCACGAAGGCATCGCGCCGACCGAGCTCTTGGCGCTCGGACGGAAGGAAGCCGCCGGATACGGCGCCGAGATCCTGTCCGGGCGTGCCGAATCCGCTCGCCGTACCGAAGCAGGATTCGAGATCGGTCTCGGCGGAGGCAAAGCCGTGCACGCACGCCGACTGATCCTTGCGACGGGACTGGCCGACGAGCTGCCCGACCTCTCCGGAGTGCGCGAACTGTGGGGCACGTCCGTCCTGCACTGCCCCTACTGCCACGGCTGGGAAGTCCGGGACCGGCGCATCGGCGTGATCGCGTCGGGTCCGATGAGCGTGCACCAGACCCTGTTGTTCCGTCAGCTCAGCGACGACGTCACGTTCTTCACCCACTCGGCACCTCCCTTGGAGGCCGAGGCCCGCGAACAACTCGAGGCGCGCGACGTCCGGATCGTCGACGGGGCGGTCGCGGAACTCCGCGCCGACGGCGACGCGGTCCGTGCCGTGGTTCTCGAGGACGGCACCGAGTTCGACGTCGACGCCGTGGTGGTCGCACCGCGTTTCGTCGCGCGCGCCGAACTGTACGAGCAGCTCGGCGGAACGGTCACCGACCATCCCGTGGGCACCTTCATCGAGACGGACCCGACGGGGAAGACCGCTCTGCCCGGCGTGTGGGCGGCAGGCAACTCGGCCGACCTGTCGGCGGTGGTCGTGGTCGCGGCAGGCACCGGCGTGATGACAGGGGCCGCCGTGAACGCCGATCTGATCGCGGAAGAAACCGCTGCGGCGGTGGAGGAACGCGATGCCCGTCAGGATGTGCGGCTCTAACATCGATGCATGACGTCGACGCCCCCCTCCCCGGGTGATCTCCCCGCGATCGGAAAGCCTGCGACTCGCGCTCTGCTCGCCGAAGGAATCGGCACACTCGACGATGTCGCACGGCATTCGCGACGGGAACTGGCGGCGTTGCACGGGGTGGGGCCGAAGGCGCTCCGTATCCTCGAGGAAGCACTCGCCGAACGGGGACTCACCTTTGCCGAACAGCCCTGCCCGGCATACGAGACGGCCGGGTGAGCACAGGCTCACCCGGCCGATGCGTGATCTGCGTCGGAACGGGTCTCACGCGAGGCATCCCGCTGCGCTGTTCGACATGATCGTGCGGTCCGGATCCACCGGGGTGCGTCGTGATCAGGGGGAGGGACAGGTGTCGGAAGGTGGTACGGACAGGACGCCGCGTCGGCGCGCGGGTAGGTGGATCCTGATGGTCCTCGTCGTGGTGATCGTCGTCGGGGCGGCGGCGTTCGTCCTCACCCCCGTGCCGGGAGCGCTGGTGGTGCGGAAGGTGTTCGAACGCGACGCACGGGAGCTGACGGCGAAGCTCGCGGTGGAGGCACCGGAGACGGACCTCGTGGCAGATCTCCGGTATCGGGGGGACGACCCCGACGCCTTCCTCGACGTGTACACGCCGCCGGGCACCACCGAAGCGCTGCCGACGATCGTGTGGACCCACGGCGGCGCATGGTTGTCGGGCAACCGCACCAACTACGCCGGCTACTACCGGCGCCTGGCCGCCGCGGGGTTCACCGTCGTGTCGGTCGGCTACTCGCCGGCACCCGGCCACCGATATCCGACGCCGGTGCGGCAACTCGCCGACGCCCAGAGCTATCTGCTCGAGCACGCCGGCGAACTGCACATCGACACCGACCGGATCGTGCTCGCCGGTGATTCGGCCGGGGCGCAACTGTCCGCCCAGATCGCCGCGGCGATCACCGACACCGACTACGCCGAGGCTCTCGGTGTCGACCCGGCCTTCACCGCGGACCAGGTCCGCGGCGTGGTGCTCAATTGCGGCATCTACGACGTGTCCGCACTGGGCGGGGGCGGCGGGCTGATCGGATGGGGTGTCGAACAGGCGATGTGGGCCTACACCGGTGCCCGCGACTTCGCCTCGTCGGATGCGGCGCGGCAGATGTCGGTTCTGGACTCGGTCACCGAGAACTTCCCCGCCGCCTACATCTCGGGTGGCAACGCCGATCCGCTCACCGCCACCCAGTCCGGGCCGCTGTCACGGCGGCTCACCGGGCTGGGTGTTCAGGTGGATGCATTGTTCTATCCGGACGACCACACACCGGAACTGGGACACGAGTACCAGTTCGATCTGTCCACGCCGGACGCTCGCGCTGCCCTCGAGCGGACGATCGACTTCGTCCGCAAGGTCACGACCTAGCGCGCGCGGGGATCTCGGCGACGACACGTTCGGCGAGCGGACGCGAGGAAGCCGGGTTCTGGCCCGTGTACAGGACGCGGTCGACCACGACGTACGGTTCCCACGCGCCTGCGGACGAGAAGACGGCACCGGCCTCCTGGAGACGGTCCTGCAGCAGCCAGGGCGCCTTGTCGGCCAACCCGGCCTGGACCTCCTCGATGTTCGTGAAGGACGTCAACCGGTAACCCTCGAACAACCAGCGGCCACCGGAGCCGTGGGCGGGCAGCAGGGCGGCGGGGGCGTGGCACACCATCGCCACCACCTTGTCGGCCTCGACGAAGTGCCGGACGAGTTCACCGAACCGCTCGTCGACGGCGAGATCCTCCATCGGAGCGTGGCCGCCGGGTACGAACAGCAGATCGAAGTCCTCGGCACGCTGATCCTCGAGCACTGCCGCACCGGCCAGCACCGGTTGCAGCTTCTCGAGCGACGCCTTCAGGTCGGCCACGCGGTCCTCCCCGCCGGCGGCGTCGGGTTCGAGGCTGGCCCGGTCCACGACCGGCGTGCGACCGCCGGGGGTGGCGACGGTGATGTCGTATCCGGCCTCGTCGAAGACGGTGTACGGCTCGACGAGCTCCTCCGCCCAGAATCCGGTGGGGTGGCGTGTGCCGTCCTGCAAGGTCCAATGATCGGCGGCACTGACGACGAACAGGATACGAGTCATTGTGGTTCCTTTCGGGAGAACGTAGAGGTCGCGTACCCGCTGCCGGCAGCGCCGACACAGGGCATGGAGAACGGTCGCGGGATCCGCGAGTGAGACGACGATCGCCGGGCCCTCGAGGGACCCGGCGATCGTGTGACGGAACTGGAGAGGCGGCGGATCAGACGCCGACCACCTCCTGCGCGATCACGGCCAGACGGGTCTGGGCCGCGGAGACCACGCCGTGTCGTGCCTTGTGTGCTTCCTCGTAGGCGACGATCGCCCGGATGTCCGCGGGCTCGGTCAATTCCTTGACCGCCGCCACGGCCTTCGGGACGGTGAGATCGTCGTAATTGCGGATCGGCAGTTCCTCCTCGGTGAGGACACCGGAGGCGGTGCGTGCCTTGTGCAGGGCGTCGGCAGCGCCGTCGGCACCTTCGCGCCGACTCACCCGTTCGGCCGTCTCGAGGGCGGCATCCCGCGAGGCGCCGATGGTCTTGGCTGCCACATCACCGGCATGCGCGCCGCGGGAGAGCAGCGACTCGATGCGGGGCCGCGTCGAACGGGCGACGTCGATCGCACGATCGATCCCGCGCGTCGACCAGGTGACCGGCGTGTTGACCAGGCGGACTGCCGCACCGGCCGCGGCCTGCAGCGGTGTACGGCGTAGGGCGGCGGGACCGCCGAGCGCTTCCTCCGCGATGACGGTGGTCAGCCACTCGACCGTGGCCGTGTGAGCGGTGATCAAGCGGTCCGCCAGCGAGACGATCGACTTGTGACCGCCTGCCGTGGCCAGGGCCTTCACGTAGCGCGCCCGATCGAGGAGTTGATGTTCGAGGGCGAGGTCCGACAACAGTGCTTCGTCGAACGGCTGCGCCTGTTCGGTGAGGGTCTTCACCATGATGGCGGCACGACCGAGGAACGGCCCGACCACATCGGGAAGTCCGCCCAGATCGCGGATGGCCTCTTCGATCGCCACCGCACGGATGCGGCAGTTCTCGGCGTTCTCGGTCAGCTCCTTACGTACCGCTTCGGTCCGAGCCTGCGCGACACGCGTTTCGGCGACCTGGGTTTCTGCATGGGTCAGTTCGTGGAGTGTGCGCAACTGGGTGAGCAACGCGGGAGTTCGGTTCTCTGTCATCGTGCGTTCGCCTCCTTCGCACTGGAAGAGTCGGTGATCTACCGACGAATTCACACCGATCGGAAAATGATGTGACAACTGTCGGCTACCCGGGCCCCGGAGCTGTTAACGTCGATGTGATTCACAACACACTCCATGGTCGGGTTCGGTGCTGTAGTGACCACTCGGCGCACGCGAGTCACCTCGGTCCCGGTTTGGACCGGTTACTCACGGGGAAACTTCGGAGCACACCTTGACGTGAGATTTCGAGGCCGGAACGAGGCGCGGTCCGCCTGATACTCCAGGCGATCGGCGACCGTGAGGCGGCCGCAAGCAGCACGAGGAAAGCGGGGACGACACGATGACCACGGCAGCACCCGTCATGCCACCGGACGTGATCAGCGCTCCGTCGACGGCCGTTCCGTCACGATCGGTCGACACTCCCGCGCCGAAGATCGATGCCTCCGTGGAGGAAGTGAAGGCTCCGGCGGCGGAGGAGATGCCGGCTCTGCTCGAGCACCCCATCGCGGGTCTGCTGATGTTCGTCGTCCTCGCCGTCTGCGGATTCGCAGCCGCCGCGGTGGTCGCGGGATCCTTGGCGGCCGGACTCGCTCTGGCGGGTGTCGTCGGAGGAGCTGCGGCGACTCTCGTCGCTGTTCTCTGACGTGGCAGAACGACACCGGTAGGCCCGTTTCGTCCAGATCCGGGTGGGAGGATATCGTCTCCGGTCATGTCCAAGGAATTCGTTTTCACGTCCACGCTCGACCACAGCGTCGAACGCGTCCACGGCGCTTTGACCAGCGAGGACTTCTGGAACAGCCGGTTGGCTGCGAGTCAGACCGGCGCGGGGCAGCTCGAGGTCGACTCCCGCCCCGGCACCTTCCGTGCGAAGGTCTCCGACCAGATGGACACCTCGGCTCTGCCCGCGATCGTCCGGGGCGTGGTGCGAGGACCTCTGATCATCGAGCGCACCGACGAGTGGGGCGGACTCGAGGGCGGTATCGCGCAGGGAACCCTCGCCGGCAGCACGTCGGGGCTGCCGATCACGATCGCGGCCCGCTCGGAGCTGCGCGGTAACGCGGCCGGCGGCACCGAGATCGAGGTGCGGGGCGAGGCCACCGTCAAGGTTCCCGTCGTCGGCGGGCAGATCGAAGGCCTGATCGTCCAGCTCGTGGAGAGCATCGTCCAGAACGATCGGACCGACCTCGACAAGTGGCTCGCCGAGAACTGACCTGGGGGTCGCCTGATCGGGCCGGGTCCCGATCGACGGGCAACCACTTGCTTCCGATGCCGCCGCACCTTTCGTCGAGGTGCGGCGGCATCGTCGTTCGCGGACCCGGCCCGGCGACACGCCGGGCCGGGTCCGCGGTGAGGAGTGTGACCCAGGACACCATCGGATCATGTCGATGCCGTGGCACGAGGACGGCGGCTACGCGTGGGAACGCCGCGAGGCCGGATACACCTGGGAGCAGATCGGCAGCGAACTCGGTTGCCCTGCCCATGTCGCACGGAACCTGGGGGAGCGGTACCACGCCGACGTCACCGCCGAGACGGCCGAGAACCAGTTGTCGCTGTTCGACCTGTCGACGGAGACGTGATCGTCTCCCGGCGAGGTTCGCCCCGCCTGTAGCCCGTCCGCCGTCTGCCGCGCCCGCGACCTGCGGCGCCGTCGCCTGTCCGGGCGGTGTGATAAGCCGTACCGGACGGGAACGAGCGACGACGAGGGAGATCGACGCGTGCTGATACTGCACCGTGCCGAGCGCACCGGCATCCTTGCGGATGCGCTGGCCGAGGTGCTCGCGAAACCCCTCGACGACCCGTTCGCGAGGGAGGTCGTCGCGGTGCCCGCGCGCGGTGTCGAAAGGTGGCTCACCCAGCGGTTGTCGGGCACGCTCGGTTCCTCCGACGGCGACGGGGTGGCCGCGAACATCGACTTCCCGTCCCCGTCCCGCCTCGTCGACGAAGCACTCGCTGCCGCCTCCGGCATCGCCGCCGCCGACGACCCGTGGCATCCCTCCCGCATGCTGTGGTCGCTGCTCGGTGTGATCGACGAATGTGTCGACGAAGCGTGGTGCGCCACTTTGGCGCGCCATCTCGGCCACGGCGCGGACGACCATCGGTCCGGGCGCCGGTATGCCACGGCCGCGCATCTCGCCCGCCTGATGCGCAGCTACGGACTCCAGCGCCCCGGGATGATCGCCCGGTGGGCGGCCGGGGAGGATGTCGACGGCACGGGTGCCCCGCTCGACGATCATCTCCGGTGGCAGGCGGAGTTGTGGCGACGTCTGCGCGCGCGCATCGGCGTCGACAGCCCGTCGCAGCGACTCGACGAACTGTGCGGCCGGTTGCGGGACGACCCGGGCGTCGTCGATCTGCCGGGGCGGCTCTCGATCTTCGGTCCCACCCGGCTCGACACCGTCCTCGTCGACGTGTTGTCCGCGCTCGGGCATCACCGCGACGTGCACATCTGGTTGCCGCACCCGAGTCCGGCGATGTGGGACGGGTCCGTCCGGCGCCCGGCGTCGATGCGCCGCGCCGACGATCACAGTGCCCTCGGGGTGCAGCATCCGTTGCTCGCCGCGCTGGGCCGCGACGTGCGCGAACTCCGGAGCCGGCTCTCCGGCCTCGACTGCACCGACCTCCCGCACGCCTCGCCCCCTCCGCCGGCGACTCTCCTCGGCCGGTTGCAGGCCGATCTCCGGGACGATCGGACTCCCGTGCACGGATCGGCCGAACCCGACGGAACCGTGATGATCCATGCGTGCCACGGCCCCACCCGGCAGGTCGAAGTTCTCCGCGAGTGCCTGTTGCATCTGTTCCGCGACGACCCCACTCTCGAACCGCGCGACGTCATCGTCATGTGCCCCGATGTCGAGACGTACGCCCCACTCGTCCACGCGGCCTTCGGTGCCGGGGTGGGGGAGCATCCCGGTCACACGCTGCGGGTCCGCCTCGCCGATCGCGGTCTGCGCCGGACCGACCCGGTGCTGTCGGTGGTCTCCGAACTCCTCGCGCTCGCCGACGGCCGGGTCACCGCCAGCGAGATTCTCGACCTCGCCGCCTCGGCTCCGGTGCGCCGGAAGTTCGGATTCGACGACGATCGACTCGAGCGCCTGCAGGAGTGGACCACCGAGGCAGGTGCCCGCTGGGGCCTCGGGCCGTGGCAGCGCAAGAGCTTCGGTCTCGGCGATTTCATGCAGAACACCTTCGGTGCGGCGCTGGATCGCATCCTGCTCGGTGTCGCCGCCGACGGCACGGACGGGGAGTGGCTGTCGCTGTCTTTGCCCCTCGACGACGTCGACAGCAACGACATCGACCTCGCCGGACGGTTCGCCGAGTTCATCGACCGGTTGACGGTGGTTCTGCTCCGGTTGCGCGGACCGCACCCCGCGGCGCGGTGGGCGGACGAACTCGGTTACGGCATCGACCTTGTCGCCGATGTCCCCGCGGCCGACGCGTGGCAGCTCACGCGCGCGCGTCGCGAGATCGGCGAGGCCGTCGAGCATGCCGGCGACACGCAGTTGTCCCTGAGCGATGTCCGGTCCATGCTCGCCTCCCGGCTCGCGGGGCGCGCGACGCGCTCGAATTTCCGGACAGGCGAACTCACGGTGTGCACCATGGTGCCGATGCGCTCGGTGCCGCATCGCGTCGTGGTGCTCCTCGGTCTCGACGACGACGTCTTCCCCCGCTCGGCGCACATCGACGGCGACGATGTCCTGACCCAGAATCCCTGTGTGGGAGAACGCGATCCGCGCAGCGAGGATCGGCAGCTACTCCTCGACGCACTGATGGCCGCGGAGGAGCGGGTGTTGTTGTTCCACACCGGTGCCGACGCCGTCACCGGAGCACTGCGCCCACCGGCGATTCCGCTCACGGAGGTGCGCGACGTGGTGGCGACGATGACCGGCGTCGAGGTCGACGACGACCGGATCGTGCGGCGTCATCCGTTGCAGCCGTTCGATCCGCGCAACTTCCGTGCCGACGACCCGTTCGGCTTCGGTGTCACCGCACTGGCGGGAGCGCGTGCCGGACAGGGCGGTTCGAAGGTGCGAGACCGATCGGGTGCGCTGCTCCTCGACGATCTTCCGGCCCCGGCGCGCACCGATGTCGATCTCGACGAGCTCGTCGCCTTCCTGACACATCCCACCCAGGGATTCCTCCGGCAGCGGCTCGGCTTGCGGATTCCCGACACCGACGAGGGCATCGCCGACGCGCTCGACGTCGAACTCGACGGTCTCGCGCAGTGGCAGCTGGGCGACCGGATGCTCGAAGCGCGGTTGGCAGGCATGTCCGCAGGGGCCTTCCGGGACGCGGAGTGGCGTCGCGGCACGCTGCCGCCCTTCGCGCTCGGCCGGAAGACCCTCGACGCGGTGAGCGACAACGTCGAACGTCTCGTGCACGCCTGCGCCGGGGTGCACACCGGTCGGGCCCGCACCGTCGACGTCCGTGTGGATCTCGGCGACGGGCGTCGGCTCACCGGCACGGTGGGCGGTGTTCACGACGAGGTACTCGCCCGCAGTACGTACTCCAAGCTGTCGCCGAAACATCGCCTGGAAGCGTGGATCCGGTTGCTCGCCGTCGTCGCATCGGGCCATCCCGGGCACTGGCGCGCGGTGACCACCGGACGCAGCCGGTCGCGGTCGTATCCGGCCTGGCGCTCGACCCTCCGTGCCCCGGACGACGCCGCCGAGGTGCTCACCACACTGGTCGATCTGCGCGACCGCGGACTGTGCCGGCCGCTGCCGCTGGTGACGGGCACCTCGGCCGAGTACGCCGAGCGCCGCCACCGCGGCGATTCCGTGGAGATGGCGCTGTCGGCGGCCTCGAAGTCGTTCGGCGGTGCGTTCGGCGACAGGAAGGACCGGCACGTGCGGTATCTGTACGGGCCCGACGTGACGATAGGGCAGCTCACCGCCGACGCCCCGGCCGGTGCCGAGGCCGGCTGGTTCGACGACCCGACCCGTTTCGGTGTGCTCGCCCGGCGGTTGTGGGAGCCTCTGCTCGCCTCCGAGAACCAGGGGCGCCCGTGAGAGAAGGGACGCCGGTGAGAGAAGGACACAGCGTGCCCGACAGCGCCATCACCGATCCGCGAGCGGTGGGCGGTCCGCCGCCGGAAGGTTTCGATCTGCTCGGGCCGCTCCCGAGCGGTACGACCGTGCTCGAGGCCAGCGCGGGAACAGGCAAGACGTACGCCATCGTGGGGCTCGCCACCCGGTTCGTCGCCGAAGGGCACGCCCGCTTGTCCGACCTGCTGCTCGTCACGTTCAGCCGAGCCGCCACGCAGGAACTCCGCGAACGCACCCGGAACCGGTTCGCGCAGGTCGCCACGGCTCTCGCCGATCCCGGCAGTGCGCGGCTCAGCAGCGACATGCTCGTCCGTCACCTCGCGAGCGAGGACGTCGACGCGCGGCGGGCCCGACTGCGACAGGCATTGTCCGACTTCGATTCCGGCACCATCTCCACCACGCACGGCTTCTGCCGCCGCATGCTCGACGAACTCGGGATCGCCGGGGAGCGCGAACCCGACGTGACGGTCGTGGAGGACGTCGACGACCTGCGGGTGGACGTCGTTGCCGATCTCTACCTGCAGCGCTACGGCCGGGGGCAGGCTCCCATCACCTACGCCGAGGCGGCAGTCGCCGCGAAGGAGGCGATCTTCGATCCGCAGGCCGAGCTCGCCCCGAGCGATGCCGACGGCACCGCGGCCGGCGAACGCGTCGAGTTCGCGCATGCTGTCCGGAAAGAGGTCGAACGACGCAAACGACGGCTGGGTCTGCGCGACTTCGACGACCAGCTGTCCTTGCTCCACGCGGTCCTCGGCGATCCCGAGCACGGCGACGCCGCCTGCCGGCGGATGCGTACGCGTTTCTCCGTCGTCCTCGTCGACGAGTTCCAGGACACCGACCCGAAGCAGTGGGAGATCCTGCGCCGGGCGTTCCACGGGCACAGCACACTCGTGCTCGTCGGCGACCCGAAGCAGGCCATCTACGCGTTCCGCGGCGCGGAAGTGCTCAGCTATCTCGACGCGGTCTCCGAATCCGACACCTACTGCGAGCTGACCACCAACTGGCGCAGCGACGGCGATCTGCTCCGGGCGCTCGAACATGTCCATCTCGGTGCCGCGCTCGGTGATCCCCGCATCGTGGTGAACCCGGTGAAAGCCGCTGCGGCCGAGTCCCGGCTCTCGGGCATCGCGCCCCTGCGGGTACGTCATCTGCCTCGTGCCGGCGCCGGCCCGCTCAACGACTGGGGTTTCCCTCAGAACCTCGACGGCCTCCGCGGGCGGGTCGCCCGCGACGTCGCGGCCGACATCGTGCGCCTGCTCGACGACGAGAACGTCACCGTCGACCTCGGTGCCGGGCCGAAACGCGTGCAACCCGGCCACATCGCCGTCCTGGTGCGCAAACACAAGCAGGTGGCGCTGGTCCACGACGCGCTGACGAAGGCCGACGTGCCGTGCGTGGTCGCCGGTGGCACAAGTGTGTTCGCCACCCCGTCCGCGCAGCACTGGCTGTGGGTGCTCTACGCGCTCGAACAGCCCCACCGCGCCGACCGGGTCCGGCTCGCGGCGCTCACCCCGCTGCTCGGCCGCACGATGGCCGACATCGATTCGGAGGGCGAAGCGCTGGTCGTGGAGGTCGGCGGACTCCTCCGCGAACTGAACGACGTCTACGCCCGCACCGGTTTCGCCGCCGTCTTCGAACGGCTCGCGTCCTTCGGCTCGGTGGAAGCCCGCCTTCTCGACGAACCGTCCGGGGAACGCACCCTCACCGACATCCGGCACGTCGCACAGCTGCTCGAGGACGTCGCCTCGGCGCAGTCGCTGGGTCCGGCCGCCCTCACCCGCTGGCTCGAAGATCGCATCAACGATCCCGACCGCGGTGGGGCCGACCGGATCCGACGCCTCGACAGCGACGCCGCGGCGGTCCAGATCCTCACCGTGCACGGCAGCAAGGGACTCGAGTTCCCCGTCGTCCACGTCCCGTACGGGTGGGATGCCGCGAAGAACCCCGAACCCGACAAGCTGCTGCTGCACGAGAACGGGCGCCGCATCCTCGATGTGGGCGGCAAGAGCGGACCCGGCTACGTCGCGCGGCGCCGCCTGCACGAACTCGAGGAGGCCGGGGAGGAACTGCGCCTGCTGTACGTGGCGGTGACGCGTGCGCAGTGTGCGCTGACCCTCTGGTGGGCACCGTCCACCCCCACTTCTCGGTCGCCGCTGCACCGGTTGCTGTTCGCTCGCGAGCCCGGTTCGGCGGAGATCGCCGCGGAAGGCCGGATCGGCCACGACGAGGCCATGGCCGAGGAGTTCGACAGGTGGGCCGCGCGCGCCGATGGGGTCATCGCCGCCGAAGCGGTGGGGCCGCATCCGATTCCGGTGCTGCGCTGGACCCGCCCCCGCATGGAGACCGGACCGCTCGCCGCCGCCCGCTTCGATCGGGTCGTCGACGAAAGTTGGCGCCGGACTTCCTATTCGGCGCTCACCGCCTCGGTGCACGATGCGCCCGGGATGGGTGGCGAAGTCGAGGAACCGGTGACGACCGACGAGCCGGGCGAGCCTCCGCTGAGCGCCGAACCGGGGTACGCAGGTATTCCGTCGCCGATGAACGGCCTGCCCGGCGGCACGGTGTTCGGCACGTTGGTGCACGCGGTCCTCGAAGTCGTCGACACCTCGGCCGCCGATCTCGAGGCCGAACTGTTCGACTGCTGCCGCGAGACGGTGCGCCGCCAGATGTCGCCGATCGATCCCGCGCAGCTCGCGGCGGCGTTGCTCCCGGTGATGCGCACCCCGCTCGGGCCACTCGGCCGGACCCTCGCCGACTTCGCCCCGTCCGATCGGCTCTCCGAACTCGACTTCGAGTTGCCGCTGACGGGAGGCGAGCGCCCGGTGCCCGTCACCGTCACCCTCGATGCGGTCGGCGGACTGTTGCGGCGGCACCTGCCCGCCGACGATCCGATGGCGGCCTACGCCGATCTGGTGCGCGCCCTCGAACCCGTGCCGCTGCGGGGTTATCTCAACGGCAGCATCGACGCCGTACTGCGTACCGAGGGCCCGCGATTCGTCGTCGTCGACTACAAGACCAACCGGCTCGCGCCCGTCGACGAGCTGACCACCGCCCACTACACCCGCGAGGCGATGGCGGTGGAGATGCTCCGTGCCCACTATCCGATGCAGGCCTTGCTCTATTCGGTTGCCCTGCACCGCTATCTGCGGTGGCGGATGCACGACTACGATCCGCACGTCCACCTCGGTGGCGTGCAGTATCTGTTCGTCCGCGGCATGGCCGGACCGGACAGCCCACCCGGCAGTGGGGTGTTCGACTGGCATCCGCCGGCCGATCTCGTCACCGACCTGTCCGACCTTCTCGCCGGAAAGGCCGTGATCTCGTGATCGAGTCCATGACCGACGTTCGGATCGCCCAGCGCGGCAAGGGCGCTCTACGGCAGTTCAACGAGGTGGGCGCACTTTCCGCCGCCGACGTGCACGTCGCTCTGCGACTCGC
>NZ_AJVB01000034.1:0-19184 GCF_000278445.1 Rhodococcus sp. R1101 | reverse complement strand
GGCGGTGACCCCGTGATCGAGTTGCACACGGGCGACATCCGGGAGATTGCGGTCCTGGGGGCGCATTGTGACGACATCGCGATCGGCCTCGGGGGCACGCTGCTGACCCTCGCCGCCCAGGCACCCGGTTCCGTGCGCGTTCACGCCTTCGTGCTCTCCGGCGAGGATTCGGCACGCGAGATCGAGGAGCGGCACGCACTGAAGGCGCTCTGTCCCGGAGCCGAGCTCGAGATCACCGTCCTCGACATCCCCGACGGGCGCGCACCCGGCTACTGGGAGTCGATCAAGTTTGCCCTCGAGGCCTTCCGGCACACGTGCACCCCGGACGTGGTTTTCGCACCGCACCGAGGGGATGCCCACCAGGATCATCGACTGCTTGCCGAGTTGGTTCCCACCGTGTTCCGCGACCATCTCATCCTCGGTTACGAAATCATCAAGTGGGAGAACGACACTCCTCGGCCCGCGATCTACCACGCGCTCCCCCGCAAGGTCGCGGAAGAGAAAACACGAATCCTGCTCAAGTACTACCCGTCCCAGATCGAGCACGACTGGTTCGACGAGCAGGCGTTCCTCGGCCTGTCCCGGCTTCGCGGCGTGCAGTGCCGGCGCCCACACGCCGAGGCGTTCGTGCTGGAGAAGGCCGTCGTCCATTTCGGAAAGGCGTGACATGCGCGTACTCGTCACCGGCCATCAGGGCTACCTCGGATCGGTCATGGTTCCTGTGCTCCGCTCGTACGGCCACCACGTGACCGGGCTGGACTCCGGCCTGTTCGCCGATTGCCTCCTCGGCCCCGCTCCCGACGATCCGCCCACCTTGCGCCTCGACCTGCGCGACGTCGACGTCTCTCAGCTCGCGGGTTTCGACGCGGTGATCCATCTCGCGGCGCTGTCGAACGATCCGCTCGGCTTCCTCGAACCGAGAATCACCTACGAAATCAACCATCAGGCCTCCGTTCGGCTTGCTCGGTGCGCCAAGGCAGCAGGCGTACGCCGGTTCCTCTATGCCTCGACGTGTTCGGTCTACGGTTCGGCCGGCGACGAACTTGTCGACGAGAGCGCCCCTTTGCGCCCTGTCACTCCGTATGCGGAGAGCAAAGTGCGCGTCGAAGACGACGTCGCTGCCATGGCCGACTCCGGTTTCTCCCCTGTATTCCTGCGCAATGCGACAGCATTCGGGTTCTCACCGCGCCTTCGCGCCGACATCGTCCTGAACAACCTTGTCGGATCGGCGTTCCTCACCGGCGAGGTCCGCGTCCTGTCGGACGGAACGCCATGGCGTCCCCTCGTGCACGCACAGGACATCGCTGAGGCTTTCGCCCATGCTCTCGTCGCACCCGCCGAACGGATCCACTGTTCGGCCTTCAACATCGGCAGTGAGGTCAACAACGTCACGGTCGCTCGAATCGCCCAGGCCGTGGCGGAGATCGTTCCCGGCTCCACAGTCGCCGTCACCGGCGAGAGTGGCCCGGACCCGCGGTCCTACCGCGTCGACTTCTCCAGGGTTCACCACGTCTTCGAAGGGTACGAGGCCAGGTGGACGGTACGCGACGGCGCCGCCGAGTTGTACGACGCTTATCGGAGGTACGGCCTGACCGGCGACGCATTCGCTACGCGCTTCACGCGGCTCGCCCGTCTGAATCGACTCCAGGAGATCGGTGAACTGGACTCGACGATGCGCTTCCAGCGGATCGGAGTCCCGGATGCCTGAAGTATTCGCACACGAATCACAGTGCCGCGAGAAGATCACGCCAACTTCCCGCTGCGGCATCGCGTGCGCTGAGCACGGTGAGCGGCAGCGGCCACGCGATCGCGAGATCCGGGTCGTCGTAACGCACCGCGATATCCTCTGCGGGATCGTGCTCCCGATCGATGCGATAACACACATCCGCGGTGTCCGTCAGTACTTGGAATCCGTGGAGGAACCCCGGCGGGACGAACAGGTGCGCGAACTCGACGTCATCGAGCCGGAACACCTGCTGACGACCGAACGTGGGCGAATCGCGACGAACGTCGACAAGCACGTCGTGCACGGCTCCGTGAGCGCATCGCACCAGTTTCGCTTCCCCGCGGCCGGTGCGGCCGTGCATGCCTCGCACCACCCCTCGTACGGATCGCGACTGGGAATCCTGGAGAAGATCGCACGACCGCACGCCGGTCGGCCCGACCTCCGCGTCGAAGAGCCGTGCGTCGAACGTGCGGGTGAACAGACCCCGATCGTCCCGGAAAGGTTCGGGACGGAACACTCGTACGTCACACAGGTCGGCGGTGTCGGCACGCATCAGTCGATTGTCGCGCATCGTGTCCCCGAACGATGCCCGAATCGCCTGCGCGAGGTACCGACATGACAGCCTGTCGCGGCTGCGGCGGAACGGGCCTCGAGCGAGTTCTCGATCTCGGCGTGATGCCCGCAGCAGATCATTTCCCTCCGGACCGTACCCCTGTCACCGTCGCCGAGACGTCGCACCCGTTGGCGATGGCCATGTGCAGCGACTGTGGCCTCTCCCAGCTCGTCGACGACGACACCGTCCCGGACGAACCGCGCGGTGTCGAGCCGCAGGCATTGCGCGACCAGGCCGCCGGCGCCGTCCGGAACGTCGCCGACGCCGGTTGGCTCACCGGCGGGACCGTCACCGAGTTCGGTAGTCCGCATGGCGGCACCTGGCTGCCCCTGCTCGCCGACCGGGGCTACGAGATTGTTCCCGCCGGGCAGCAAGCGTCTCTTGCGGTGGACAGCTTCGGGATCATGCACGCCCCGGACCAGAGGGCCGCCTTCCGGCAGCGCGCTGCCGCTCTCACCGCCGACGGCGTTCTGCTGCTTCAGTTCCACACGTTCACAGCGATACTCGCGCACCGGCAGTGGACTGCCCTACGGCACGGTCATTTCGCCTACTACTCGCTGACCACTGCACGGCGCCTGCTCGCGCACGCCGGCCTGCATGTGGCCGACGCGTGGACGTTCGATCTCTACGGTGGCACCGTCCTCGTCGCCGCGACCCCCACCGTGCCCCGGACACTGCCGCTCTCGGTACGACAGATTCTGGCTCACGAGAGGGAGGTCGGCATCACCGACCCCACCGCCGCGCGTGCACTGCAGGATACGGCTGACGGCCAGTCCGTCGCGCTGAGAACATTGCTCACAACGATGAATCGTCGTGGATGCAGCGTGTACGCCTACGGTGCCGCATCCCGAGCAGTCTCATTGTTCGCCCGCGCTCGCCTGAACCGGCGTCTCGTCGCGGGCGTCGCGGACGCGTCTCCCGCAAAGCAAGGGCGACGCATGCCGGGTACCGATATTCCGATCATTTCACCGGAACAGCTTCTGCGTCGTCGACCCGATCATGTGCTTCTGACTCTGCCCGACCTGCTGATCGAGGTGCAGGAACACTATCCGGAACTGGAAGGTCGATGGAGCACGCTCGGCGATCTGATGGCGACGAGCGCCCTTCCCCCCTCGGGACCTGCACGGATGAGCATCGGATTGGGGAGACCGTCGTGACCACCAACACGCGTCGTGCCCGACAGGTCGCGCCTCTCCGGCCCTCACCGGTCTTCGACGAGGCCGCCCTCCCGACTTCCCGGTCGTCTGCTCCGACACCACATCCCCAGCGCCATCTCGGCTCACGGATTCGGGCGCACATCACTTTGTCCACACCGATCTCGGATCTCGCCGTCCTTTCGGGGGCGCTTGCGCTCACCGGTGCCGACAGGCCACTGCCCACCGCGACGACCCTCGTCGTGCTCATGGCGATGATGGGAGCCTATCGCTCCCACCTGACCCTTTCGGTGCTCGACGATCTGCCCCGGATACTCGCCGCAGTCACCTTGGCCGGGGTGATCACAGCACTCATCTTCCAGCCATATGGTTCGTCCTTCGGAGCCGTCAGGCTGACTGCGCTCGCGTTCACCGCGGCGACGGTGTCCCGAATCGGCGCGTACGCGATGGAACGGCACGTACGACGCAATTCACGACGACGTCGACGGACAGTGATCGTGGGGGGTGGCGACATCGCCGGGATGCTGGCGGAGGAGATAGCCGGCGAACCGGCCTGCGGTCTCGAGCTGGTCGGTCTGCTCGACGACGACCCCAGGCCCGACACCGTGCGCCGGGTCGACGTGCCGGTCCTGCCGTTGAGCGGAAGGCTACGAGAGTTTCTCAGCGCCAACAGGATCGAAACGGCCATTCTCGCCTTCTCGTTCACTCGCGACTGCGATATGTTGAAGATCGTCCGCAAGTGCGACCGTCTCGATTGCGAGATATACCTCGTCCCCCGGCTGTGGGAGATCACGGCGGTGAGCGGCGACATGGAACGCATCGGGGCGATGCCCCTCATGCGGGTGCGCCGGGCGGCTCACCGTTCCCTCAGGTGGAAGATCAAACTGTGGACGAGTCGGGTCTTCAGCGCCGTCATCCTGGTAGCACTGACACCACTGCTGGCACTCACCGCGATGGCGGTGTGGTTCTCGGATCGGTCGGCTCCGATACTGTTTCGACAACGACGAGTGGGCTTGGACGGACGAGAGTTCGACCTGTTGAAGTTCCGCACGCTGAAACCGTTGGACGAGAACGAATCCGCAACGAACTGGTGTATCGCACAGGATGCCCGGCTCGGTCGCCTCGGCAAGATCTTGCGCGCCACGTCGTTCGACGAACTACCACAGCTGTGGAACATCGTCCGCGGTGACATGACCCTTGTCGGACCGAGACCGGAGCGACCGCACTTCGTTCACCGGTTCGGTGAGACTATTCCGAACTATTCTGCACGACATCGTGTTCCGTCCGGCCTGACCGGATGGGCGGCAGTGAACGGGCTACGCGGCGACACCTCGATCGCTGCTCGCGCCCGCTACGACAATTTCTACATAGAGAACTGGGGATTGTGGTTCGACATCAAGATCCTGTTGCGCACCGTGTCCGCGGTGATCACGATGAAGGGGCGATGATGCACACAGCCGGTTCAGCGCACCGTACCGGTCGGCGAGTGGTCAGCCACGCAGCGCCGCGAGCAGCCCGCGGGACCGTACCGACACACGTTCCAGCGCTGCACGCGCCAGACGAGCGTCGCCGGCGATCACGTCTCCAAAGGAAACCAAGTCCGGGTAATCCCTCGCGATTCGGTGGTGGAAGCGCATCATGTCCGTCAACTTGCTGAACGACGACGTTCGACTGCACAGGTTGAACGTCGAGTCCCGCCATGCGGCCACCCGTTCCGGCATACCGAAGAACATTCCGAATGTCGCAACGCGAGCGAACAGGTCCACGTCCATGGGGAACACCAGGTCGCCACGGAAGCCCCCTACCCGGTCGAAGTGCTCACGACGGAATATCGCGGCCGCCGTGGGACCGAAGTCGGCCGGTCCGCGCCGCACGATTGTGCCGATCAGGGCGCGAGGCGTGTGCAGGCCCTCCAGTCCCGGTATGCCCAAGCCGCTCTCCCGGATCTCGCCGGCCTCGTCGATGACATCGAACCGGGCCGACGTGAGGGCGATCGTGGGGTCGGCCATCACCTTCTCCTGCGCCTCGATCGATCCCGGACGGAGCACATCGTCGGCACACACGATCTTCACGAGCTCGCCGGCGGACAGGGCGACCGCCTTGTTCCAGTTGTCACCGATCGACAGCACCTCGTCGTTACGGACCACTCGGAGGCGCGGGTCGTCGAAGGAACGTGCGATATCTGCGGTACCGTCCCGTGTCGCATTGTCGAGCACGAGGACGTCGAGGTCGGCATCCTGCTCGAGGATCGAATGCAGAGTCGCCTCGAGCGTCCGGGCAGCGTTGTACGCCGGGACACAGATCGAGATCGTGGCGGACATGAGAACCCTCCGTGACGTTCGAGTTCCGTCGCCGGAGGGGTTCCACCACCCGGACGACCGATCGCGGGAAGTACCGACTCGAGCCTGTGTGGGAGAGTACCCGCATTTCGGCAGGGACCGCAGCGCATCCTCACGGGGTCGGCCGCTGGACGAGAACGCCGGCACGGAGCGGTCGACGTCGGCGGTCGGGCCGTGACTTCCCCCGCCTGCGGTCCCGCCGACGCGCTCCGTGTCCATATGACCGGATCCGAGTGGTTCACTGCGGTTCCGGGCGGATTGAACCGGTATTTCACCGATCTCTACCGAACCCTGCGCCGGCGTCCGGACGTCGACGTCTCGGCGGCTGCCTTCGGCAACCCCGAACTCGATGGGCACAGCTGGGGACCCATCGGCGGATCCACCCTTCGTCGTGCCTGGACCGCCTTCCGGGACCACACCGTGTTGCCACGGGAGGCGATCATCGATCGCCACTTCGGCCTCTACGGTCGCCCCGCTCGCGGTCGCCAGGGCCGACATCCACTCGTGGTGCATTTTCACGGCCCTTGGGCAGCCGAGAGCCTGATGGCAGGTTCGGGGAGGACAGCCGCATACTCGAAGTACCTGATCGAGCGGATCCGATACGCGGACGCGGACCGATATGTTGTGCTGTCGAAACACTTTCGGGATGTGCTCACGCATTCCTATCGTGTTCCGGGAGAACGCATCCGGATCGTTCCCCCCGGAGTCGATCTCGATCGTTTCCGAACTTCGGAGGTTCCCGCCTCGTCGGGTGCTGTGCTGTGCGTTCGGCGTCTCGAACGGCGAATGGGTGTGCACCTCCTGCTCCGTGCCTGGCCTGACGTCCTTGCTGCGCATCCCGACGCGCGGCTCGTGATCGTCGGCACCGGCAGCGAGGAAGCGGCGCTGCGCGCGCAAGCCGCCGGCTCCGGAGTGGGCAGTTCCGTCACCTTCGAAGGTCACGTCGACGACGTCCGGTTGAGCCTCCTGTACGAAGAGGCGGCGGTGACGGTCGTCCCTTCGGTAGCACTCGAGGGTTTCGGGCTGATCGCGCTCGAATCGCTGGCGGCCGGTCGCGTGCCGGTCGTCACGGACTGTGGCGGACTACCCGACGCAGTGCAGGGACTCGATCCGTCACTGATCGTTCCCGCCGGGGATCCCGAAGCGCTGGCAGACCGGGTCGCAGCGGCTCTCTCGGGGCGGGCGCCGGGGCGGCGGCAGTGCCGTGCGCACGCAGAGACGTTCTCGTGGGGTACGGCGGCAGAACGACACGTCGCGTTGTACAAGGAGCTGACGTCGTGACCAAGATCCTTTTCGTCACCCACACGGCCGCTCCGTCCGGCGCGGAGATCGCCACGGCCCGACTGGCACTCGCGTTGCGGGATCTCGGCATCGACGTCGCCGTAGCGTACGCGCAGGACGGTCCGATGGCCCAGCGGATGCGCGCGGACGGATTCGACACTCGGATCCTGTCCTGCACGTTCGACAGCAGGACGATGACGATCACCGACCCCCGCCTCACCCGATTGTTCGCGGGGGCGTTCCGCTTGGTCCGAGTCGGCTGGGATCTCGGTAACGTCGCTACGAACACCGGGGCCACGGTGCTCATCGCCGAGAGCTCCAAGGCCTTGATCATGGGGGCCGTGGCATCGTGGCGGGCGAAGCTCCCCCTCGTCTGGCACGTGCACGACCGGGTCTCCACGGAATACTTCGGGCGCGTACTCGCTCCGATCGTACGCATTCTGGGACGGGTCCTCAGCCGGGGCTACATCGCCAACAGCAGATCCACGATGTCGTCGCTCTTCCCCCGCCGGCGCGCCCTCGTGGCATATCCCGGAGTCAACCTCACACCGACCACTCCTCATCCGGAACAACACGATCCGGCGGGGACGATCGTCACGGTTGTCGGACGACTCACGCCGTGGAAGGGCCAGGACGTATTCCTGCGGGCCGCGGCGGATACGACGGTGCGGCCCTCGCGCATCTATCTCGTCGGCGGTACCTTCTTCGGTGAAGAGTCCTATCGCGAGCATCTCGAACGACTTTCCGCAGAGCTCGATCTTCCGGTGACCTTCACGGGCCACGTCGAAGACCCCGAAGAATACATGCGACGCGCCGATATCCTCGTGCACTGCTCGGTCCTTGCCGAACCGTTCGGTCAGGTCGTCGTGGAGGGCATGCGGGCCGGATGCGCGGTGATCGCTTCCCGGCCGGGCGGCCCTGCCGAGATCGTCGAGTCGGGCGTGAACGGACTGCTCGTGGACGCCGGCAACCGTCGCGCACTCACCGCGGCGTTGGACACGCTCATTCGTGACCGCGAACTTCGCTGCCGCCTCGCTGCTGCAGGCCGGCAGCGGGCCGGATGCTTCGACATCACCGAGTCCGCGCGGGCGGTCGCACGTTTCCTGGGTACGGTCGGTGCGCCCTCCCGCGAGGAGGTGAGCACCTCATGAGCGAAGAACGCCGAATGACGCGTGCTGTCACTCTCGTACGGGACATCGGATTCGTCAGCTTCGGTAAGTACGGCCAGTATCTCGTCACGGCCGTGACCCTGCCCTTGATCGCCCGCGTCCTCGGTCCCGAAGGTCTGGGGCTGCTGGCGATCGGGATGTCGGCCTACTTCATCGGATCACTGCTCGTCGATCTGGGAATCACTCAATTCCTGGCAGCGAAGGTTCCCACCAGCGATGTCAATCAGATCCGCGGCGACTACCTCGCCATCCGTGTGACGGTGCTCGTCACCCTGGGCGCCGCACTCCTCGCCGGATCGACGGTCGAAGTCGATCCTCACATCCACATGATCCTGCTCGGTCTGTTCGCGGGCGGCTTCTGGTCGATCTCCGAGGACTGGATCCTCATCGGACAGGGACGATTCGTGGCCTCCACGCTCTACCAGGGGGTCGGCCGACTCGCCTATCTTGCCTTGTTGTTGCTGGTATTGCCTCGTTATCCGAGCGCATCCGTCGCCATGCTGTGCATGCTCACATCGTCGATCCTCACCGTCGCGCTCACCTGGCGGGATTCGCTCCGCAAGTACGGGCGTCCGGCCCGGCCGTGCCGGGTCGTGCCCACCGTGCGCATGGCCGCCCCCGTATTCACGTCTCGCCTCCTGGTGGTCAGTTACGGTCAGGGAGCTGCAGCCATCTACTCCTCCGTGCTCGACGCCGCGTCCCTGGGTTTGTATTCGGCCGGTGACCGACTCGTGCGCGCTGTGCAGTCCATGCTCGATCCGATCGGCTTCGCTCTGCTGCCACGGATGGCGCGCAGCAGTGACGACGAGCGATTCTGGCGGCGCGCAGGCCTCGCCATGCTTGTCTGCGTGGGCATCGCTGTCGTCGCGACCGCGGCGCTGTGGGTCGCCGCGCCGCTCATCGTGCGGCTCGTGTTCGGAAGCGAATTCGTTCATGCCGTCCCACTCCTGCGCGTAGAGGCGCTCATACTGCCCGCCACGGCTCTGAGTTCGCTCGTCACCACAGCTGTCCTGCCGGTACGCGAAGACACCTCCGGTGTACTGATCGGCTCCATCGTCGGCACCTGTGTCGCTGCTCTTGCGCTCTACGTGGCGTTCCGGACCCACTCGGTGTGGGCGCTCGTCTACGGCACTGTGGCATGCGAGTTCAGCGTTGCGTTGTGGTACCTCCTCCGGACCAGGCATCTCGTGCTGCAGGAGCGGCGTACCCGGCCCTCCGGCGAGAACGTCGACGAGATCGGCATCCCCACCTGCAGGGGAGAGAAACGATGAGGATCCTCTTCGTCGGCGACGACTGGGTGGGTAGCAACGCCCGCTCGCTGGCCGACGGATTCCGTCAGGCGGGGCACGACGTGGTCGTCGTGGACACCACTGCCGTGACCCTACCCACCCGATTCTCGCCACCGTGGTTCTACTCGAAGGTGCGCCGGCAACGCGCTCCGTGGGACCTCGGGTCCGTACATCGCCGGATCGAGTCGGTTGCTAACGCCCTGTCTCCCGATGTGCTGTTCTGTTTCCGGACAGTGCATCTCGACCAGATCCGATTGCTCGATACACCTGCCCGTCTGCACGTGCACTACAGCCCCGACGACGCGTCGAACCCGTACAACACGACGCCGGATTATCTTCGGCACGAACACGAGTGGGATCTCGTGGTGACCACCAAACGGCACAACGTCCCGGAACTCACCACCCGAGGAGCCGCCGTGAAATTCGTATTGAGCGCCTACGATCCTGCCTGGCACCGCCTTTCGGCACGTCGGGACCCACAGCGGTACCTACTCGGTTTCGTCGGCAACTGCCGTCCCGATCGCCGTTCCGCCGTTCTCGCCCTGGCCGGACGTTACGGAGAGAGGATGCTCGTCCATGGCCCCGGTTGGAGACGCGTGCCCGAATTGCGTCACACCCACGCCATGGTGCGTGGCCCGGTGTACGGGGAACATTTCTCCACCGCGATCGCATCGGTGACAGCGAATCTGGTTCTCCTCAACTCCGACAATCGGGATACACACACCTGCCGCACCTTCGAGGTGCCGGCCGCGGGCGGATTGTTCGTCGGGCAACGCACCGACGAGCATGCCGCCCTTCTCACAGAGGGCCGGGAATGTCTGCTGTTCTCCGCGGTGGACGAGCTGCACGAGATCCTCCGATGGTGCGATCGTCGTCCTGAGCGTGCGCGAGCCGTCGCCGAGGCCGGACACCGCCGCATCGTGACCGGCAACCATCGGTACGTCGACCGCGCACGCGAGATCGTCGCCGCACTCGAGGGCAGGGACGCGCAGGGATCGTCGACGCCGGGCGCGGTCGGATCCGGGACGGGGAAGGATACGTCGTGAACTCTCCCGACATCCAGCTCGTCCTGGTGAGCACGGCTCTGATCACGATCGTCGTAGCGGCCGCCTTCATCCCCGGCGTCGCGAGGGTGTTCTTGATCGCGCAGGCCGTATATTGGGCCCTGTCCTACGTCGCACGCCCTCTGGTGCTGTTGACAGTGCAGCCGCAACCGCGATACGCGGACAACATCGCCGATCCGCGCCTCGCTGCGATCGGCTACGACCGCGGCGTCTCGGAAGTTCTGCAGCCGGTGGCATTCGGCCTGTGGGTATACGCCGGTGCCGTAGTGGCCTATGCGATCTGGACTCACCGCCGCCCCCGGACCACTCCCTCTCGGGAATCCACCGGCGACTTCGTTCCCACTCTTGCCACCGTGTACGCGGTAGGCCTCCTCGGGCGCGCTGTCATGTACCTCACGGGATCGACCGGTCAAGCCGGAGACGTTCAGAGCGCCGATCCTGTTCTCGGCTTCGTCGCACAACTCGCCACGGTCGGCGCGATCGGGCTGATCATCTTCATCCGGCCCACGGACCGAAGAACGACATTCGTCCTGCTCGCTGCGCTGCTCACGATCGAGTTGCTGTGGACGGTGGCAGTCGAGTCGAAGACACCCGTCATGAGTGCCGCCATGGCCGTGGCCGTCAGGTTCGCCTTACACGGCTGGTCCCGTCTGCGAGTCGTGGGCATCGTCCTGATCTCGGCTGTGGGTATCGGCGCGTTCGGATGGCTGCAGTCGATCAAACAACCCGACTACGTACGAGCAGAGGCGTTGCCCCGGGATTCGGCCTATCCTCCGTCGGTACAGCCGTATCTGAGCATCCTGCGGAGATTCGATCTGCTCGAAGCTGCTACGGACAGTTATTACATGGTCATGCGTCCGTGGATGACTCCTCTGGAAGTCGCCCAGCACGGTCTCCAGAGCTTGATTCCCGCACAGCTCCTCGGCGCCGAGAAGCTACGATCCGGGACCGCCTGGGCCGTCGAGGTGCGGGGGTCGTCCATGGACATGAGCCGGATCTCGGTTTCCCTCGCCGATGGAAACATCAACGAGGGATTCGTCATCGCCGGATACCCGGGTGTCGCCGTCGGTGTGCTGTTCACCCTCGGGTTGCTCCTGCTCGGCGTGCGGGCGTTGCAGGCCCGACACATCGTCGTGGTGGCCCTGGGACTGGCGATTACGGCATCCCCGATCCTTTTCGAACGGGGATTCCTCGGCAGTATGGAGGTGATCGGCAAATCCCTCCAGCTCGTCGTGCTGGTCTGGCTCGTCGACATGACCGTTCGCGAATACCGCAAACGCACCACCTCCACGGCAGCCACAGCTCCGTCAACACACACGTCCAGCGCAGTCGTCGGGGAATGAGAAGAGGGGTGCAACCATGGCATTGAGTGACTACTTGGGAATCGTGCGCCGCAGGTGGCACATCATTCTCGCGACGGCCCTCGCCTGCGCGGCCCTTGCCTGGGCATACACGTCCACAATCCCGACCGTCTACGTGTCGACGACCCGCATGTATGTATCGATGGCGACCGGCACATCGGTCAACGACTCCTATCAGGGCGGCCTCGCAGCGCAACAGCGCATCACGTCGTATCCGTATGTCGCGACGGGGGCCACCGTCGCCGAGCGAGTCGTCGATCGGCTCGGCTCGACCATCTCACCGAGCGAACTGCAGGGCAAGGTGTCGGCGACGTTCCCGCCGGCCACCACCCTGCTCGAGATCTCGGTGACCGACTCCACTCCCGAAACGGCACGTCAACTTTCCCGTGCCGTTTCGGACGAATTCGCGCAGCTCGTCGCAGAGATGGAAACGACCGTGGTCGGTGCGGCGCCGGCCGCCCGCGTGTCTGTCGTCGATCCGGCCACGTTGCCCACCGAACCCATCGGCCCGAACGCGAAACGCAATCTCGCACTCGGCATCATCGCCGGACTCGGCCTCGGCTTCCTGCTCGCCTTCTTCCGGGACAAGCTCGATCCGACGGTCCGCACCCCGGATCAGCTCGCCCGTTCCGCGGGCGTGCCGGTCCTGGGTACGATCTCATCTCACAGCATCGACGCGACGAGAGATGTGGGGCGGCTGCGCGCACATATCACCGCAGCACGCCAGGGCCGGGATCGGCTGGTGGTCATGTTCACGAGTTTCACCGAGGAGTCCGACCCGCGCGTCGCCGCGCGGCTCGCCAAGGCATTGGCGGACACGGGCGCTCGGGTCGCTCTGATCGATGCCGACACATCCGGCGAGGGCGTCACTCGACTTCTCGATATGCAGTCGGTACCCGGAGTCGCCGAATGGCTGCGGGACGAGTACCCGCCACTGACCGAATTTCCCGTCTGGTCGGAGTCGGGGGTTTCGGTCGTCCCACTCGGCGCCGCCGACGAGCGCACGTCGGACCTGCTGACATCGGATCGGTTCGCCGGCCTTCTCTCGGTGCTGGAGGATCGCTTCGACTACATTCTCGTGGTCGCCGCTCCGGTGCTCACGGACTCTGCCGCGCTCGATATCTCGACGCATTGCGACGCATCGATCGCCGTGGTTCGACTCGGCACCACGAAAGCGCCCCGGCTGCAAGCCGCTGCGGATGTCTTCGGCGCGTCCGGAGCAAGACTCCTCGGGGCCGTTACGACCGACACGGCACGTACTCGCCGATCCGTTCGAGCCAGAAAGCGCCGGAGTTCCCGATCGGCAGCGGATCTCGGACTCGCGTATTCCCCCTAGCGTCCCTCCGGGTGGACGAGAATGGCCGATATGGTGTTCAACCGGCGAAAAATGCTCGCCGCATCGTTCGGCGCCGCGGCAGCACTTCCCCTGGCCTGCTCGCCGCGGGCACCGGTCCCCGATGTCGAACGGGAGGTTCCCGAGGTGTCGAGCGTGTCGCAGCGACGCAACGTCCGTGACTTCGGTGCTGTGGGTGACGGTACGGCCGACGACACCGAAGCAATCGCCCGTGCGGCCTCCGCGGGTGACGGGCCCGCTGTCCTGTACCTCCCGGCCGGCTACTACCGCGTCACCGCCTGGCCCGATCTGCCGGACTTCTCCACGGTGACGGGGGACGGCGGCGACGTCACCATCGTGTTCTACGAAGGGGACGGACCGCTGATCTCGCTTCGTGATCGGCACCGTGTCCGCTTCGCACGTCTCGGTGTCTATCTGACGGGTCCGGAAGCCGTCGCCGTGTCACTGTCCGGTTCGTTCCGGTGTTCGTTCGATTCGGTGGTCCTGCGAGGAAGCCATCTCAGTGAGAACTTCCCGCTCTACCGCGCCCAGCAGGGCGTGGTCCTGGAAGGGAACACGGGCGGAACCACCTTCGTCGATTGCGACATCAACAATTTCGGAATCGGGATGGTCACCTCGTGCATCCAGAACTATCTGACGGCCTCGAAACTGACGAACAATTACACCGGGGTCCTGGGCACCGGAAACGATCACAACGCCGGGTTGTCCCTGACCGATGTCGAATTCGTGTCCGACAACGATCCGAGGACGACCGACCGGCACATCCGCATCGACGGTGCCGCCAACAACTGGTGGCTGACCAACGTGTGGTTCGAAGGGGCGGACACCGCTCTGTCCGTCGGTGAACGCGGCCGCGGCGGACCCTCCCAACTGGGCTTGGTCAACTGCAAGATCGCCGCCCGGAGCGTGTGTCTGGATCTGATCTACTGCCGCCAGCCCTATCTCGCCAACGTGCGCTTCGATCCGGACACCGAGGTGTTTCCGACCGAACTGCGCATCGACCCGGAAGGATGCCCGGAAGGCACCGCGGTCAATCTCGTTTCGAGCGCGTCCACCGACATCGACCTCGCCACCTTCCCCGAGGATTGGAACGTCGTCGGGCGCGGCGTCCTCTCGGGTGGGACCTTCGTAGGGCCCGTGGTTACCCGAGCGGTCGACGACCGAGATCTGTTGCGAGCCGAGAACAGCGACGGCGAAACGCTGTCCGCGATCCTCGCCGACGGATCGTGGCTGTCGGATCGGCCCGGGTCGGGCCCGATCCTCCGGGATGACGACGGACGGTACTGGCGATTGCGGGTCACCACGAAGGGCACGGTGGAAACGGAACCACTCGGTGATCGGCGCCCCGCCGGATGACACCTCCGGTCGATCGTGTCATCTCGTCACCTGGTCGACGACATCTCGCATCCGTTCCCGGAACACCCGCCGGGAGAAGGTCTCCGCCTGGGATCGTATCCTTCCTGGATCGTAGTTCCTCCCGTCGAAATCCCTCATCGCGGTGGCGAAGTTGTCGACCAGTTCCGCATCGGTGCCGCCGGACACGTGCAGCCCGGTCGATCCGGGCAGAACGGTGTCGAGAGCTCCGCCCGCGCCCAGGGCGATCACCGCTGTGCCGCAGGCCATCGCCTCGACAGGCACGATCCCGAAGTCCTCGAGACCGGGCATCACCACTGCACGACAGCGTCGGTACATGTCGACCAACTGCCTGTGCGGAACGCGTCCGAGAAAGGTCACCGTCTCCCCTGCGATCTTCCGGCAGTGCTCCGTACTGCGACCGTCACCCACGACCACGAGACGCACCCCCGCAGTGTTCGCCGCCCGAATCGCCAGGTCCGGCCGCTTGTACGGAACGAGGCGTCCCGCGAGCAGGAAGAAGTCCTCCCGCGGCACACCGCTGTCGGGGGTGAATGCTTCGGTGTCGACCGGTGGATGGACGACCACGGAGTCGCGGTGCCACCACCGGCGGATGCGGTCGGCGACGGTGGTGGAGTTCGCCACGATACGAGACAGCCGGGGCGCGGCAGCAAGTTCGGCACGCCGCGCGGATACGGCGAGCAACCCGAGTGCGACCCCTCCCGGACGACCACCGCCCTCGCCCTCACGCAACGATGCGTCCCATGCCCACCGTGCCGGACTGTGCACATATGCGATCGTCGGTGCCGTCGTGGCGAAGACCGCCTGGCTTGCGAAGGCATGGTGGCTGATGACGACGATATCGGCGCGGTCGAGCTTCATGCTTCGAAAGCTTCTCGCCATCAAGGGAAGAAGAGGGGCGTACGAACGTTCCCCCGACAGGTGGTAGAGCCCGTCGAGCCACGTCGTGTCGATCCGTGTGCGCAGCCGGGACGGGATACCGGACGGTCGGGCGATCGGGGCGTGGACCCTCGCCTGCGGCCACTGCACCGCCAGTTGTTCGACGACCTGCTCCGAGCCTGCGATCTCGGTGAACCGTTCGTGGACCAGGGCGACGCGACGCGCGCTCACGGCACTCGACGGTGGGTATCGGGCGGCGGTGGAATGTCGCTGTCGGGCCGGATCATGTGTCGCCTCTTTCGATTCGGTCCCCGTCCCTTGTACGGACGCTATCACCGGAGGACGCGCCCGGACGGATGTTCGGACCGTCGTGCGGCGTTCGTCCCGTTCGGTCCGGTTCCCGTCCGGCCGATTCGGTCGTTCCGACCGAATCCTTCCCGTCCCGGCGAGTACGCTGGATCCACACCCTCCACCGCCGGTGGTCGCCGTTTCATTGTCCGCCCCGTCGGAGTCGCCCAGCAGAGGTGAACGCATGAAGCGTCCCAGACCGTTCGTGGTGCTCACCACGGCGGGAAGACTGTATACCCGCCCCCTGCGCCACCGGCTCCGGTGCAAGCAGGGTTACAGCCTGTGTGTGCGACTGGGTCCCGTCGAGGTGTCCGGGCATCGCCTCGTCCTCCGGTCACCACGTCTGTCGGACTGGTCTCGCTGGCAAGCACTCCGGATCCGCGACCAGCGGTTCATCGAACCGTTCTGGACCTCGTCCTCGCTTCCCTGGGAGGAACGCCACAGCGAGCAGGCATGGGTCGACGAGTACCTGCACGCCCGCAGCGAGGCCCGGGCAGGACGTGCCCTGCCCTTGGTCATCGAGGTGGACGGCCTGTTCGCCGGACAGTTCAATCTCGAACATATCGACCGGTGGGCGGGTCTGGCAGAGGCGGGGATATGGATCGATTCGACCCTCGCCGGCAAGGGTGTCGCCCTGGCCGCCGCCCGGATGCTCGCCGACTACGGGTTCGGTCCCCTCGGGCTGCACCGCATCACCGCACCCGTGTGCGTGGGAAACGTTCCTGCGGCGCACTGTGCCGAGCAGACCGGGATGCGCCGGGAGGGCACCATGGTCGGCTATCTCGATGTGGGCGGCTCCCGGAAGGATCACCACCTCTGGGCCATCACCGCGGAGATGTGGGCGGCGGAGAAGGATCGGCTTGCGGATCGCGCCGCGCGCTGACCGGCAGCTCCACGAGGTCGCCGATGCGGTCGAAGACCGCCCGGCTCGCGCGGATCTGCCGCTCCGCGCGCGTGAGCAGCTCAATACGCATGTCCGGCGCGTCGGCCCAGACCTTTCCGATCACCGCACGGAGACGGTCCGGCATTCCGTCCTCGTCCAGCCGGACGGTCTCGATTCCGGTACCGAACATGGAGCCCAATCCGGCGAACTTGTCGTCGTAGTAACGCGACGTCGAGAGCCCTACGACCGAGATCCCTTGCGACAGCGCGAAGACCGCCACGTGGTAGGCACCGGTGACGATCATTCGGCACCGCCCCACCCGGTGCGAGAGTGCCGGTGCGCCGGCGAACCGGCCGAGCGGCGGGATCGTCCCCGAATACTCGGCGAGCAGTGGCATCGTCGACCTTCGGTCCTCTGCGTCGTGTTCGGACACGATCAGCGGGACGAGGTGGGCGGCATGGGCAGCGGCCTTCTCGCGCACCGCACGTCCCACCGCGTCGCTGATCGCGGCACCGACCGGGGAATACTCGGCCACTCGCAGACATACGCCGAGATCCGTACCGAGTTCCGCTCGCCGCGTGGAGTAACCGAGTTCCACCGCGTCGTCCCCCGTCACCACTACGCGGTCCGCAGGGACACCCAGGGAGTGCAGCAGTTCCGGTCCGCGCAGGTCTTCGCGGAGCCCGATCAGATCCACTCGCGGCAGAACCTGCGCGGCCCGCTCGAGCAGGTCGGGCGCGGTGAGCGGACCGAACCCCTGTCCCGTCATCGCGGTGGGAATTCCCAGATCTGCGGCCCGCTCGAGCAATGTCAGGGTCCGTTCCGTCTGGAACCGGTCGATGTCGGTCATGTATCCGCCTCCGATCGCAACCACCACGGAGGCGGTGGCCACTGCATCCGGCACCGTCCGGTCTTCGTCCGCTGTTCCCCTCACACGCCGCACCCGCCGGGTGATTCGGCCGGGCACAGCGACCGCAGCGTCCCAAGCATTCATCGGAGCACCCGCGATCCCTGGGCCCAGCAGGCTTGCCGGACCCGGCCGTCGGCGCCGGCGCGGCCAACTTCCACCCCGTTGGTAACAGATCGCATCGACACGCGGTTCATAGGCTCGCAGCAACGCGGGCGCCGAGGTCAGCACCCCGATTCGGGCGTGCGGCCATCGCTCGGCGAACCGCCGTACGGTCTCGTCGAGAATTGCAAGGTCGCCCTTGTTGTTGAGCCAGTACTCCCCGTTCTCGAGGAGAACGCGAACCTCGCACGAAGCACCACCGGTCGGAGAGAGGACGCGATTCGTCATGTCGGCACCTTCGGGCACTCGCGAACTTCGAACGGTCGGAGAAATATCTGACTGTCGGACCGAATTGTCCGGTCCGACAAGGCCGGACGATCCGTACCGAACAATACCCGATTCTGCGAGCGCCCGTCTTCCACGGGCCACGAGCGGAGCGATACGGGGACAGGAAACGTCGAATTCACTCGTTCCCCACGAGGTTCGACAGTGCTGATGAAACAATCGGATTCTCGACGATTCTCCGAGCGATGGAGTTCGCTCATGACACACCCGCCCGACCACCGTGATCGGCCCTTCGCTCGGTCTGCCGAGCTGCAGGCACGCCTCCACGAGCTCGTTCCCGGTGGCGCTCACACCTACGCCCGCGGATCCGATCAGTACCCCGAGTTCATCACCCCCGTGCTCGAACGAGGAGCAGGTGCCCGAGTATGGGATGCCGACGGCAACGACTACGTCGAGTACGGCATGGGACTACGCTCGGTCACTCTGGGGCACGGTTATCGACCCGTCGTCGATGCCGTCACCGCCGCCGTGACGAACGGGACCAACTTCACTCGGCCGACGACCCTCGAACTCGCCGCCGCCGAGGACTTCCTCGCCCTCGTACCCGCCGCAGACATGGTGAAGTTCGCGAAGAACGGGTCCGATGCGACCACTGCCGCGGTACGACTGGCACGCGCGGTCACCGGTCGTCGGCACGTCGTGGCATGCGATCAACCCTTCTTCTCGGTCGACGACTGGTTCATCGGAACGACGGCCATGAAGTCCGGGATCCCGGACGACACCTGTGAACACACACGTCGGTTCCGGTACAACGACCTCGGCTCTCTCGAGCGGGCATTGTCGGCACAGCCGGCGGCCTGCGTGATCCTCGAGGCCGCGACGGCCCTCGCCGAACCGGCTCCCGGCTTTCTCGAAGGTGTACGCCGACTGTGCGATCACCACGGTGCGCTGCTGATCTTCGACGAGATGATCACGGGCTTCCGCTGGTCCGAACACGGAGCACAGGGCGTGTACGGCATCCGCCCGGACCTGTCGTGCTGGGGCAAGGCCATGGGG
>NZ_AJVB01000033.1:0-19333 GCF_000278445.1 Rhodococcus sp. R1101 | reverse complement strand
GCGATGAGGATCCGGGCGAGTTCGGCAGCCGGCAGGGCACGCAGATGGCCCGTCAGCTCCTCCGCGAGCGCATGACCGAGGCGCTGCGCGTCGACGGCCGACGAGACGCTCTGCACCCGCGCGGCACCACTGGCCTCGAGTGTCTCGGTGAGCAGGTCCGCCAGCAGGAACACCTCGACCCCGCGACTGCGCAGCAGATCGGCGAAGGCGTCGTGCTCCTCCTGGGCGCGCGCCACCCACGGCAGGGCGTCGAAGAGCAGCTGGTCGTTGTTGCGGGGCGTGAGGCGTTCGAGTTCGGCGCCGGGCCGGTGCAACATCACGGCGCGGAGTTCACCGACTTCGGACTCGACACCCCAGCAATGACTCATATGCTCACGGTATCGCGCAGGACGGCGGCATCCGGGTCAGGCGCGTCGACTACGGCGACAACGATTGCGAAGACCACACCGATCCGAGAACACGAGGAGATTTCATGGCCGACGATCCGCTCGGGTGCCTGGCACCGTTCGCCGGGCGCTGGACCGGAGGTGGCGACGGCCACTATCCCACCATCGACGACTTCGCGTACGACGAGACGATCGAGTTCGCCACGATTCCCGGCAAGCCCTTCCTGATGTACGTCAGCCGTACGCGGCACCGGACGGAGGGACGCCCGCTGCACACCGAGAACGGCTACCTGCGTCGCAGCGGGGACGACGTCGAGCTGCTCGTCTCGCAGCCCACCGGGTTCGTCGAGATCCAGCGGGCCCGGCCCGAGGGCGGCGTCCTGGAGTTCAGCACCCTCACCCTGGAGCGCTCGCCCGACGCCAAGCCCGTGCACGAGGTCCGGCGGCGTTTCGAGGTCGACGGCGATGTGCTCGTCTACGACTTCTGGATGGCCCATGCCGACACGCCGCTGACGCACCACCTGCACGCCGAACTGCACCGCGCGTCGGAGTGATGTCGGTGGGTCCGGCCCCGCTGAGCGGGGGCGGACCCACCGACGTCATCTCGTGCCGACCACGCGACGGAAATAGTCGTTGGCAGCCTGCATGACGAGGTTGTAGGGCGGCGCGAACTTGCGCGCCCACCAGTAGCCGAACCGGGTGTCGAACGACGTGTAGACCATGAAGCGGTTCTTCAGGATGCCGGCGACGATGCGCTCGGCCACCTTCTCGGGGGTCGCGGCGTGGCGGACGAACCGGCGGGTGAGCTCGCGGACCTCCGGGCGGTCGCGGTCGACACCGACGATCTGCACGGAGTCGACGAGCGGTGTACGCACGGCACCCGGAACGACGAGGGAGACGCCGATGCCGTCGCGCCGGAGGTCGAATCGCAGCACCTCGGACAGCCCGCGCAGACCGAATTTGCTTGCGCTGTAGGCGGCGTGCCACGGCAGGGCCAGCAGTCCGGCCGCCGAGGAGACGTTGACGATGTGCCCGCCGCGACCGGCCTCGATCATGGCCGGCACGAAGTTCTCGATGACGTGGATCGGCCCCATGAGGTTGACGTCCACCATGAGCTTCCAGTGCTCGTGCCGCAACCGGTCGACGGTTCCCCACACGGACACCCCGGCGACGTTGGCGACGATGTCGAGGGACCCGCATGCCTCGTGCACGTCGCGGGCGAATGCGGTGACGGCGTCGTAGTCGGAGATGTCGAGGGCTGCGGCGTGCAGTACGGTACCGCCGCGCTCACGAATGCTGCGGACGACGTCGTCGAGCGCGTTCTCCTGCAGGTCGGTGAGCACCAGGCGGGCGCCGCGATCGGACGCGGCATGGGCCAGGGCGCGGCCGATCCCGCTGGCAGCGCCGGTCACAAGAAATGTGGTTCCACGCAGGTCGGTGATCGCCATGGCGACACCCTAGCGCCGGCGTGGCGACACAACGCTCCGGCGCGCCAGGAAACAACCGGGCGGGAACTCAGAGTCGCTGGGCCATCTCTTCCTGGTAGTCCCGAACGGTGCGTTCGATCATCTCGACATCGTCGTGGCGACCTTCGCTGCGCGCGAGATCGGCGCGCTCGCGCAGTACCCGGATCGCCCGACGCAACTCGTCGTCACTCATCCTGTGGTCCATGCCACACAGTCTGCCGGGTTCTGCGCGGACCCGCTACCGAATGCCCGGAGACGACGAAAGCCTCGCCGAAGGCGAGGCTTTCGGGGGTGGAGCTGAGGGGAATCGAACCCCTGACCTCTTCGATGCGAACGAAGCGCGCTACCAACTGCGCCACAGCCCCGTAGGTTCCGAGGGAACCGACTCGCAAACTCTAGCAAACCACCCCGTCCATCACGAAATCGGTGTGTCGGCGCAGGTGACGAGTGATTTCCGTGGCCTGCCCCGAAGAGGGGCCGGGGCCCGCACCGAATCGGTGCGGGCCCCGCCGGAAGCATCGTGGGGACGATCATTCCCCCGCTGCGCGAGGAACGACGTAGTCGCCGGATTCGTCGTACCCGTCGCTCGCACGGACGTCGTACACGTGGTCGATGCCGTAGTCGTCCTCGTAGCGATCGAGGTGTTCGAACTCCGGGTCCTCGTCGTCGACCTCGAGGACGACGGCTCCCGGGCGGCGCAGACGCTGCGGAACGTGGTGGTGGTCTCCGCGGGCTCCGCCTGCGCGGGACCGCTGCAGTCGCGCGAGCCGACGCCGCCGGATCTCCTGCTCGAGACGCACCTGGCGCCGCAGGTAGAAGAGGTAACCGACGAGCGCCACGGCCACGAGACCGGCCGGCCACCACATGAGCGACGAGACGATCAGCGCGAGAGCCGACGTCATGATCGCGGCGATCAGCAGGCCGAGGACGGCCCGCTGACGGAATTCGTACCGCGCGGCGCTGGCGACCGCATCGGCGTGCGGGTCGAATCCGCCGCGACCCCGCCGTTGCGGGGCGTGCGCGCGGACGGGCTCACGCTCGGGGGCTGCATCGTCGTGGAGATCGGTCTCGTCGGAGTCGATCTCCGGTCGGTCGTCGAGGTCAGTGTTCATGCGGTCCTCCGCGGGGGTGCGGTGCGTGCGGTCGCGACTCGGACGCCAATGAGGATCGCTGCGGTGGCCGGCGGCCGGCCCGCGAGGGGCTATCGGCTCGTCGTCTCCGCGGTGCAGAACTCGAGTTGCGAGCGCGGCGTCGGTCGTCTGCCGGATTCGAGGACGCTTCGTGACCAGCATGGGCACCAGAACGAACAACCACACGGCTACGAGCCCGATCCACAGAAGCGAGTTCGGCATCCGGTGGTCCTCCCTCCAGTCGTCGCCCTAGCAGCCCGTCGACGCCCACCGACCTACTTGAGGCTAGCGGCATCACCACATTTATCTGTACAGAAACGCCGACTCAGGCGACATCAGAAGTCACTCGAGTCACGCGAAACCAACTGACACTTTCTTCACTCTAATCACAGAGATCCCACACCCGCTGGGGATTGTTACTCGAGTTACGAGTAACCTGCGTTACATATCGGACGAACCCGACTCGAGACCCGACGAGATCAGGACCAGCTCGCCCGACCGGCACGGACCAGACGATCCGAGACCGAGCCGGGAACCTCCTCGACCGTCATCGCGACCAGCAGGTGATCGCGGAATCGGCCCTGGACGTCGAGGTAGCGCTTCAACAGGCCTTCCTCGCGGAATCCGACGTTGCGCAGCACCGCGCGGCTAGGTTCGTTCTCGGGCCGCACGGTGGCTTCGACGCGGTGCAGCCCGACGGGTCCGAAGCAGTGGTCGAGTCCGAGAGCGACGGCCGCGGTCGCGACACCGAGACCGTTGACCTCCTTCTCCACCCAGTAGCCGATCCAGGCCGAGCGCAGCGCCCCGCGCACGATGTTGCCCACCGTCAGCTGCCCGCAGAATCTGCCGTCCAGCTCGATGGCCATCGGCAGCATCAGGCCCTTGTGCGCTTCCGACCGCAGACTCCGGTACAGCCCCGGCCACACCGAGATGTGATGGCGCATGTCCCACGGCGCCTCACCGGTCGGCTCCCACGGCTCGAGGTGCGCACGGTCGCGCCGACGCAGGCGACTCCACGCCGCGGCGTCGCGCAGCCGGATCGATCGAACGGTCACCACGCCCCCGGCCACCCGCAGCGGCCCGAGCTCGGCCGGCCAGCCGGGATGACGGGACATCAACCACGCTGCCCGAGGAACGCCACGTCCACCGGGTCGCCCGTACGGATTTCGGAGACCTCGGGGTCGACGATGACGAGACAGTTCGCCTCGGCGAGGGTGGCGAGCAGATGGGAGGACGAGCCCGCGGCGCCGCCGAGCGCCTGCACGAGATAGTCGCCCGTCGCCTCGTCGCGCATGAGCTGACCGCGCAGGAAACCCTTGCGGCCCGGGATCGAGGTGATCGGCGCGACGGTGCGGGCGGAGACCACCCGGCGCATCGGCTGGCGCCGGCCGAGCGCGATGCGGATCAGCGGCCGGACCATCACCTCGAAGACGACGAGCGCACTCACCGGGTTGGAGGGCAGCAGGAAGGTCGGCACCTCGTCGCGGCCGAGACGCCCGAAACCCTGCACCGATCCGGGGTGCATGGCGATCCGCTCGACGCCCAGATCGCCGAGATCGGACAGCGCCTCGCGGACCTCCTCGAGCGCACCGCCGCCCACGGCACCGGCGATCACCACGATCTCGGCACGGATCAGCTGGCCCTCGACGACCTCCCGCAGGCGCTTCGGATCGGTACTCGCGATACCGACCCGGTTGACGTCTGCTCCGGCGTCGCGCGCGGCCGCGGCCAACGCGTAGGAGTTCACGTCGTAGACCTGCCCCGGTCCGGGGTGCGGTCGACGTCGACGAGCTCACCGCCGACGGAGATGATCGACAGCCGCGGACGCGGGTGGACGAGCACCTTGTCGCGACCGACTGCGGCGAGCAGACCCACCTGGGCGGCCCCGATGATCGTCCCGGCCCGCACGGCGATGTCGCCGGGCTGGACGTCGTCGCCGGTGCGCCGCACGTACTCGCCCGAACGCACCGGTTCGAGCACCTTGATGCGTGCGGCACCCCCGTCGGTGTTGTCGAGCGGCAGCACCGCGTCGGCGAGCGTCGGCAGCGGCGCACCGGTATCGACACGTACCGCCTGCCGGGGCTGGAGCCGGATCGGCTGACGCGAACCCGCGCGCACCTCGCCCACGACGGGCAGGGTCACCTCGGCGGTTGCGGACTCGCCGTCGGTGTCGGAGGGAGGCTGGAGGTCGACGCTGCGCACGGCGTAGCCGTCGATTGCCGCCTGGTCGAATCCGGGTAGAGGTCGCTCGGTGACCACTTCCTCCGCACATTGCAGACCCTGTGCCTCGGAGATGGCCACCCGGACCGGCCGGGGTGCGACTGCCGCCGCCGTGACCCTGGCCTGCTGATCCTCAACCGACCGCATACCGCTTCTCGTCCTCCAGCCGTCCGCAGTCAGCGCTTCAGGCGATCGACGAGCCACTCGCGCAACGAGGGCCCGTACTCTTCCGTGTTCAACGCCGAGTCAACCGCAGCCCGCAGGTAACCCCCGGGATTTCCGAGATCGTGTCGGGTGCCGCGGTGCACCACCACGTGGACGGGGTGTCCCTCGGAGATGAGCAGGGCGATGGCGTCGGTGAGCTGCAGCTCTCCCCCGGCTCCGGGCTCGATGCGTCGCAGCGCGTCGAAGATCGCCCGGTCGAGCAGATAGCGGCCGGCGGCGGCGAAGGTCGACGGTGCGTCCTCGACCGCCGGCTTCTCGACCATGCCGAGCACCTTGAGCACGTCGGGATTGGCGGCATCCGGCACGACCTCGACGTCGAAGACGCCGTAGGCGCTGACCTGATCCTTGGGCACGTCGATCGCGCACAACACGGAACCGCCGCGCTTGGAGCGCACGCGCTGCATCGTCTCGAGCACGCCGACCGGCAGCACGAGGTCGTCGGGCAACAGCACGGCGATCGCGTCCTCGTCGGGATCGAGCGCCTTCTCCGCGCACGCCACGGCGTGACCGAGGCCGAGCGGCTTCTCCTGGATCACGGACTCGACCTCGAGCAGCCCCTGGGCCTTGCGGACCTTGGCGAGAAGCTCGTACTTGCCCTTCTCCTCGAGCTTGGACTCGAGGACGAGGTCCTCGACGAAGTGCGCGACCACACCGTCCTTGCCCGGCGCGGTCACGATGAGAAGGCGTTCGGCACCCGACTCGGCAGCTTCGCCCGCCACGAGCTCGATGCCGGGCGTGTCGACCACCGGAAGGAGTTCTTTCGGGACCGTCTTGGTCGCGGGAAGGAACCGCGTCCCCATACCTGCTGCAGGGACAACCGCGGTCTTGAAATGCCGCGTGCCTCCGGTCGTACTGTTCGTCATAGACTCCCACCCTAAACTTCGGCCACCGAGGACGGTGGTTCGGCGATCGTAAGGCGTAGACATGCCCCCACCCCCGAAAGCGGTCTGGCGTGACCGCATTCTTACAGCTCGGCGCGAGCTGGGTGTCGCGAGGCGCAGAATCGACGACACCGCGCTCGCCACGGTGGCCTCGACACTGGCGCCGGCGGGGTCGGTGGTGTGTGCGTACGTGCCGGTGGGTTCGGAGCCCGGATCGATCGCACTTCTCGATGCTCTGACCGAGGCCGGGGTGACGGTGCTCGTGCCGGTGACACGCACCGGCGAACCCCTGTCGTGGGCCCGCTATCTCGGAGAGAAAACGCTGATGGCGGCCGATTTCGGGCTGCGGGAGCCCGGTGGCGAGATCCTTCCGCCCGAAGCGGTGGGCGAGGCCCACACGGTGCTAGTCCCGGCCCTGGCGGTGGATGCGCGGGGCGTCCGCCTCGGCCGCGGCGCGGGCTTCTACGACCGCACCCTGCATCTGGCCGCGCCCACCGCCGCGATCATCGCCGTGGTGCGCGACGAGGAACTCGTCGACGAGCTCCCCGAGGATCCCCACGACATCCGCATGGGTTGGGCGCTGACACCCGGGAAAGGGCTGGTCCGGCTCGGTAGCGACGACCGTGCGGAACAACACACTCCCTAGCGTCGTTGGCACTGTCGGCTGTAGAGTGCCAACACTGCAGTACGACGAATGCTGCGGTACGACGAACTGGCGGAGGATCAACCGGTGCCCACCTACTCATATGCCTGCACGGCCTGCGACAACAAGTTCGACATCGTGCAGTCCTTCAGCGACGACTCCCTGACCGAATGCCCGCAGTGCGAAGGCAAGCTGCGCAAGCTGTTCAACTCGGTCGGCATCGTGTTCAAGGGCAGCGGCTTCTACCGCACCGACTCCCGCAGTGGCAGCACCGCGAGCGAATCCGCGTCGACGAGCTCGAGCAGCTCCTCGTCGAGCGACAGCAGTTCGTCGAGCAGCTCGTCGTCGAGCAGCGCCTCTTCGGCACCCGCTGCCGCCGCGAGCTGACCTTCCGGGACTTCTTTGTCCACAGGTGGTCGAGTCATCCACAGACCGCCGCTTCCGAGGACTCATCGGGGCCGACAGGGCGTCGCCACCTTCTAGGTTCGGGGCATGCCTGTCGGCCCCTTCCTGTTTCTCCAGCGTGAGAGCGCGCGTCCGCACCGCTCGAGTCCACACCGTTCCTCTGCGGGCACCTCGCTGCAGCCCACGCTGCCCGACCGGTTCGCCGAGTTCCTCCGTCCCGGCTGGTCGCGTCTCGTCCGAGCCCGGCGGATCGCAGCCGGACTGCTCGCCGCACTGGCAGTGATCCTCGCGGTGCGCGGCGACCCCGACAGCGATCGCGTGGGAGTCGTCGTCGCGGCGAGAGATCTCGCGCCCGGGCACACCCTCACCGCAGACGACATCGCCCACGTGGATCGCGATCGATCCGCTCTCGTCACCGGGACGCTGCGCGAGGCCGACGACGCCGTGGGACATATCCTCGCGGGTCCCGTGCCGGCCGGTGAACCGCTCGTCGACATCCGCCTCCTCGGCCCGCGCCTCGCCGCAGCGGCCACCGGATTCCCCGACGCACGTGTGGTGCCCGTCCGGCTCGCCGATGCCGGCGTGAGCGAACTGCTCCGTGAGGGCGACCGCGTCGACGTCCTCACCGTCACCGACAGCGCAGACGGCTCCTTACCCGGTGCCCACGTCCTCGCCCGGGGCGCGGTGGTGGTGCTGGCCGAATCCGGCGGTTCGGCGCGGGATCGGAACGAGAGGGTCGTGCTGGTCGCGCTCGAACCCGAACCTGCCACGGCGGTCGCGGCGGCGTCGCTCGTCAGCGCCCTGACCGTGACGCTCCACTGAGCATCTGCTCGTTTCCCCAGCGTAATCACCTCGGGGAACCGACCTGGCGGTTTATCGTGTGGACGTCCGTGTGACCCACCTCGGGTGCGCGGCCACAGCGGACAGGCCGCGAGAAGGAGCACATCATGCTGAAGGGCTTCAAGGACTTCATATTGAGGGGCAACGTCCTCGATCTCGCCGTCGCGGTCGTGGTCGGCGCCGCGTTCACTGCCATCGTCACGGCCTTCACCCAGTACATCATCGAGCCGCTCATCAGCGCGATCGGCGGCGACAACGAGATGGGCTGGGGCTTCGAGATCGTGAGCGGCAACCCGGAGACCTTCGTCGACATCGGCGCGGTGATCTCCGCGATCATCAACTTCATCATCATCGCCGCCGTGGTCTACTTCGTGCTCATCGTCCCCGCCAATACCGCGAAGAAGAAGTTCGTCACCGAGCCGGAGGACAAGCAGGCCAGCGCCGAGGACCTGCTCATCCAGATCCGCGACATCCTCGAGGCCCAGGCAGGTCAGGCCGCTCAGGGCGCACACGCCAAGCCGACGCCGCGCGTGGAATGAGCGCGTGTGCATCGGGCATGAGAAGACCGGGCCCGCTCGATGATTCGAGCGGGCCCGGTCTTGTCGTGCTGTGTTCGGCGTGAGCCGGACGTCTACGTCCTAGACGGTCCAGGGAGCGCCGTAGGTGGTGACGTTGTCGCCGTTGGCCGTGATGGCGCGAACGAACGGACGAACCTGGACAGCGCCGAGGACGCCGGAGGCCGTGCCGTGGACGTTGGAGAACTGAACGGTCTTGAAGTCACCGTCGAACTCGCCCTCGGCGACGACGAGCTCCTCGATGCCCGGAGCCGGGGTCAGCTCGAGCTCGGCGTAGGCCTGCGGAAGGATGTCGGTGACCTTGGCCTCAGGTCCAGCGGGCTTGATGCCGACCTCGAGTCCCGGGGTGGAGTAGGTCACGCCGATGGCACCGTCGATGCTGCCGGCCCAGGCGAACTGGTAACCGAACTGGAAGGTCGTGCCCTCGGCGTCGGCAGCGCCCTCACCGATCAGGTTGGCGGTGCCACGGCCGTTGTGGAAGAACTCGCGGTTGAACGGGCTGCCACCGAGAGCCGGGACACCCTGGATGAAGGTGTCCTCCTGCGTCACGACGACCTCGAGGCCGTCGGAGACGATGCGGTTCTGGTCGTTGACCTCGGCCGAGGCGGCACCCGAGGCACCGAGGACCAGGCCGAAGACAGCGGCACCGGCGACGGCGGCGTTACGAGCGGCCTTGAAGCCACGCGACTTGATTCCCATGATTACTCCGTTTGTGGTGGTGGGGATTTCTTGCGGGATGGCGCGGAGCAGGACTAGAGGGTCCAGACCTGGCCGTAGGTGGTGACGTTGTCGGCGTT
Source organism: Rhodococcus sp. R1101 (assembly GCF_000278445.1). Taxonomy (NCBI): domain Bacteria; kingdom Bacillati; phylum Actinomycetota; class Actinomycetes; order Mycobacteriales; family Nocardiaceae; genus Rhodococcus; species Rhodococcus sp. R1101. Next base: position 9,765 of record NZ_AJVB01000033.1, on the reverse strand, counting down.
GTCAGTGATCACACGGACGAACGGACGGACGGAAACCGGACCGATGACTCCGGTCGCAGCGCCGTGGACGTTGGCGATCTGGACTTCCTTGAAATCACCGTCGAACTCCGACTCGGCGACGACGATCTCGGCGATACCAGGCGCCTGAGTCAGCTCGATGCCAGCGGAAATCCCGGGCAGGCCGCCTTCGATACTCGTTTCGACCTCGGTGACTTCGAGCGGCCGGAAGACCTGCTGACCGTCGACCAATACCGGTTCACCCGCTTCGTCGAGGACCGGCTCGTACTTCACCGGCTCGGCCGTGACTGTGAAGGACGGGTCCGGCGATTCCCAACCGAAGGAGATGCCGCCGTCGATCGACGCCGTCCACGCGACCTGATAACCGAACTGGAAGGTAGAACCTTCGAAGTCCGCCGCCTCGGGGCCGACGATGTTCGCGATGCCGCGGCCGTTGTGGAACCATTCGCGGCTCAGCGGGCTGCCGCCGATCGGGGGCACACCGTTGATGAAGGTGTCCTCCTGCGTGACGATGACCTCGTGGCCGTTGGAGACGATCCGGTTCTGGTCGTTGACCTCGGCACCTGCGGCGCCGGCCGATCCGAGAACCAGACCGGCCACAGCAGCTGCTGCCACAGTGGCGTTGCGGGCGGCCCGAAAGCCGCGTCGCGTCTGAATCTTCATGAATGCCTCATCCGTTCTCTGCGTGCCGGGTTGCGCGCCGCGTCCGACAACAAGTGATCGCCCTGTCGCCCGCGGGCCGCTGTCCACAGCGAACACACCGGCGGATCAACCGCCGGTGTGTCGGTACGTCCATCGTCCGCACGGTTTTGCTTTACCGGTTCGTGACCGAGCCCAGGCCGCTAAGCCTGGGCTCGCCCGGTTTGAACCTGAGAGGGAGATTAGACCGTGACCATTCCTAGAGCAATGGCTAGGTTTCGTAACGCTGCGGTATAGACGGCCCGCTGCTCAGCCGCCGGGTCACCTCTCGAAAATTCTCAAATCGGGCGTTCGCTCGCCCCGAATCCGTAACTTCGAATCACAGGTAAGCGGGTACGCCCGATGGCATACCCGCAGGTAGAGGGCACATTCTTACTGCACCCACAGTGCAAGTCCGAATACCTTCTGTGACCGGAAACACATACTCGAAATATCGCAAGGGCCACGCGGAGGTGAACAGACCGTTGCGGCGACGTTTCGTTGCAGTCGACAACAAACTGGAATCCGAACCAGTACAGCCCGAGCAGAGTGATGCAGATCACTAACCGGAGTGGTGTGGCGGAACTTGCCGGCGCAGCCATTCGTCCGATTCGCCGTTGCGCGGATCGTTCTCACGCCGCTCGTCGCGAGTGGTCTCGGGAAGGACGTCGCCGAAGATGCGCGCCAGCCGTGCCCGGTCGATCCGGACACGGCTCGTCTGCTGCTCGCCGGTCACTTCGTCACGCGACGAAGCGCGGTCGTCGGACACGGCGTCATTCCTCCATCCACGACAACTCTTCGATGACGTGCGCGGCGAGAGGCAACAACGTCGCCATCCCGTCACGGATGGCGGGACGCGACGACGCGAGGTTCACCACGAGCGTCGACCCGGAGACACCCACGAGGCCGCGGGAGAGACCGGCGTCCATCGCACCCGACGCCAGGCCCGACGATCGCAGCGCTTCGGCGATGCCGCGGATCTCGTGGTCGAGCACGTCCTCGGTGGCGTCGGGCGTCACATCGCGCGGGGTGACGCCGGTGCCACCGACGGAGATCACCAGATCGACACCACCGATCACCGCGGTGTTGAGCGCATTTCGGATCTCGACCTCGTCGGCCGCGACCGTCACGACACCGTCGACGGCGAAGCCGCCCTCGACGAGAAGCTCCGTGACGAGCGGACCCGCGGAGTCCGGGCTGTCACCGTGGGAAACGCGATCGTCGACGACGACGACGAGTGCGCGGCCTTTTCTGGGAGCTTCGAGTTCCATGAGGTCCACGGTAGTTTGCGGCTCGAAAGCATGCGGCTCTTGTACCGGAATGTGAGCTATGTCCATGTCGTTCCTCATCGTCCGGCCGAATCCGACGCGGTCACCACGTCGACCGTGGTCTCGTTGCCGTCGGGTGTCTTGTAGGTGATCTTCACTGTGTCCCCCGGCGCGCGAGAGCGGATCGCGGCGATGAGCGAGTCGCCGTCGGTGACGACCCGATCGTCGATCCGGACGATGAGCGCGTCGTCGGGGATTCCGGCCCGGTCGGCCGGCCCGTCGGGCACGACCTCCACGACACGCGCACCATAGGCGTCGTCCCGGGACGGAACCTGGACACCGATGATCGCGTGCGTCGCCTTACCCGTGTCGACGAGTTCCTGCGCGACACGCCGGGCCTGCTCCACGGGGATCGCGAAACCGAGGCCGATGGAGCCCGACTGCCCGCCGGCCGTGGCGATCGCGGTGTTGATGCCGACGAGGCGGCCTTCCATGTCGACCAGCGCACCTCCGGAGTTGCCGGGATTGATCGCCGCGTCGGTCTGGATCGCGTCGATGACCGACGCCTGATTGGCGTTGTCCCCGCTGGTGGACACGGGTCGGTCGAGAGCGGACACGATGCCCGCCGTCACGGTGCTCTGCAGTCCGAGCGGTGATCCGACGGCCACGACCTCCTGGCCTACCGCGAGATTCTCCGAGCCACCGAGTTCGATGGGAGTGAGATCGGTGCGCCCTTCGGTCCGGATGACAGCGATGTCCGACACCGCATCCGCACCGACGACCGTCGCCGGCGCGGTGGACCCGTCCGAGAAGAAGACCGTCAGTTGCGCCCCCTGACCGCCACCCGCCACGACGTGGTTGTTGGTGAGGATCAATCCGTCCGAGGACAGGACCACGCCCGACCCTTCACCCGCGCCGGTGCGGCCCGCGACCTCGATCCGCACCACGCTCGGCACGACCTTGTCGGCGACCGCCTGCACGCTGCCCTCGGGCGCCGCGGCGACCGTCTGGGTGTCGGGCCTGGGCGCGTCGAGGGAATTGACGACCGGAGCGGACGAGTCGCGCACCGACCACGCTCCCACCGCGCCGCCGATGCCGCCGCTCACCAGCGCCAACGCGATCGCGCCGACGGCGAGGGCAGAGCGTCCCGGCATCCGGCCGGGTCCCGCGGCCGGCGGCGGAGGTGCCGGCTGCTGGGGAGCCTGCGTGTAGGGACCGGTGTATCCGCCGGGTCCGTACGGATGGGGTTGCGGTTGCGGTGTTCCCGCGCCGCGGGTGGGGTCCTCACTCATTCGTCACTTCACCTTCGTCCGCCGGGGCCACCGGACGCACACGCGGTCGATATCGGCGTGCGGTGGCCGATCGTGCGGGGCGCCTCGGGAGCACCCCGCTCTTCTCCGTCCAGCATGGACCGGAGAGCTGAGAGTCGCCTCAGAGGTACCCGCGAATTCCCTGTCGGATTCAGCCCGCGACGGTGGGCTGCGTCTCTCCGTCGAGACTGGACGTGCCGGGCAGCACGATGCGGATCAGCGCACCGCCACGATCCGAACGGTCCACGACGATGGTCCCACCGTGCTTCATGACGATCTGCCGAACGATGGCCAGTCCCAGACCGGATCCCGGCATCGACCGCGCTGTCGTCGCCCGGTAGAACCGTTCGAACACGAGCTCGCGTTCCTCCTCCGGAATTCCCGGGCCCGCATCGTCGACGGTCAGTTCCATCAGCCCGGTGGCGATCTGCCGCATGTGCACGACGACGTCCTCCCCCGCCGGGCTCCACTTCGCCGCGTTGTCGAGCACGTTGACCACCGCGCGGGTGAGTCCGGCCTGGTCGCCGAAGACGAACCACTGCTCGGTGGTCGCCCGGAAGTCGATGTCGGTGCGACGTCGACGCGCGCGTTCGAGACTCCGGTCCACCACCTCGGCGACGTCGACGACCTCGAAGACCGTCTCCGGCGCGTCCTCTCGCGCCAGGTCGACGAGATCGCCGACGAGCGTCGACAACTCCTCGATCTGGCCGATGACGTCGGCCCGTAATTCGGCCATGTCGTCGTCGGGCAGGCTCGGCGCACCGGGACGGCTCGCTGCGATGAGCAGTTCCATGTTGGTCCGCAGCGAGGTCAGCGGTGTCTTCAGCTCGTGACCCGCATCGGCGACCAGCCGGCTCTGCCGCTCCCGCGACTCGGCGAGCGCGCGCAGCATCATGTTGAAGCTCTCGGTGAGCCGGGCGAGCTCGTCGTGGCCGGTCACCCGGATGGGCCGCAGGTCGTCGGTGCGCGCGACCCGCTCGGCGGCGGCGGTCAGCCGGGCGACGGGACGCAGGCCCGTGCGGCCGACGGTCGCGCCCACAGCCGCGGCGAGCACCACGCCGCAGCCCCCGACGATGAACAGCACACTCGCCAGGCGGTTGAGGATCTCGGCGGTGGGACGCAATCGCTGCGCGATCACGACCGTGCTGCCGTCGGGCATGCGCTGGGCCAGTACGCGTTGCTGAGCGACGGTTCGCAGCGACAGGTCACGGTCGCCCTCTGCCACGGCCAGTTCGGGATCACCGATGGGCACCGACGAGCCCGGCGGCACGTACCGGCCGAGATCCGGATAGATCAGGGCGACGCTGATGTCGGAGCTGTAGAGCTGGGCCCCACCGATGTAGCGCGGGTCGTAGGTGATGAGCGTGCTCGACTCGACGAGGGCGGCGGCGCGCGCCCGCAACTGCGTGTCGACCCCCGAGTACAACGCCCGCGACACCACCGCGTACGCGGCGATGGACGTGACGGCGACGGCGAGCGCCACCGCCCCGGCCGCGAGGAGCGTGACGCGGGTGCGCAGCGGCACCGAGCGGGTGAGCAGAAGAGGTGGTCGCATCGGGTGGCTCACGGCGGGGTTTCGCGCAGCACGTACCCGACGCCGCGCACCGTGTGGATCAACCGCGGTTCCCCACCCGCTTCGGTCTTGCGGCGCAGATACCCCACGTAGACCTCGAGGGCGTTGCCGGAGGTCGGGAAGTCGTAACCCCACACCTCCTCGAGGATGCGGCTGCGGGTGAGCACCCTTCTCGGGTTCGCCATGAGCATCTCCATCAAGGAGAACTCGGTGCGGGTGAGGCTGATCTGCCGGTCGCCGCGGGTGACCTCTCGGGTCGCCGGATCGAGGCTGAGGTCGGCGAAGCGCAGCACTTCGTCGGCGGAGCTGTCGGGGTCGGGGGTGGCGCGACGCAGCAGCGCCCGCAGACGCGCGAGCAGTTCCTCGAGCGCGAACGGTTTCGGCAGGTAGTCGTCGGCGCCCGCGTCGAGACCCGCGACCCGCTCGGAGACGGAGTCGCGGGCGGTGAGCACGAGGATCGGCAGGTCGTCGCCGGTACTGCGCAGCCGGCGGCACACCTCGAGGCCGTCGACGCGCGGCATCATCACATCGAGCACCATCGCATCCGGACGCGACGCCGTGACCTGTTCGAGGGCGTCCTGTCCGTCCGTGGCGAGGTCGACCGTGTATCCGTTGAAGCTCAGGGACCGGCGCAGCGACTCCCGCACCGCACGGTCGTCGTCGACCACCAGAATGCGCATGATCACCATTGTGGCCCGCACCTACTGAGAGCGCGCTGAGAACCCGCGGCGGACGAGGCCTACATCTCAGTGGACCCTGGGATCGACGTCACCGGTGAGGACGGCCCGGACGAGTCTGCGGGGAACCTTTACTGTCACACCCTCGACGGTGACGGGCACGAGATCGGGGACGTTCGCCGTCCACTGCGACCGTCGATGGCGGGTGTTGGAACGGGACTTCCTGCGCTTGGGGACTGCCATATCGTCTTCCTTCGGGGTCGGATCGTCTCGGACGCGGGGCCGGATTCAGGGTCGGCGCCGGCCGTACTTGCGTTCGAACTTCTCGACGCGGCCGGCGGTGTCGAGCAGGCGGGCGGCACCCGTCCAGAAGGGATGCGAGTCGCTCGTGACGTCGACGACGATCAGCGGGTAGGTGCGACCGTCGGACCACACCGTCGTGCGTTCGGAGGTCGCGGTGGACCGGGTCAGGAAGGTCGCGCCGGTGTTGGCGTCCTGGAAGACGACGGGGTGATAGTCGGGGTGCAGGCCTGGTTTCATCGGTGTCCTTCTCTCTCGTTGTCACGGCGGTCTGCCGGGAGGTCGTCACAGGGGTCTTCGTGGAACTGCCCGAAGGGGTCGTGCCAGGTGGGCCACAGATCGGGCCGGGCGAACTCGTCGTCCGTCACGACCGCCGCGCGCAGGGTGCGGTCGACGAGTTCAGGGTCGGCGTCGTGGACGAGGGCGACGATGCTCGTGTCCCGGTCGCCGTAGCGTTCGTCCCAGCGCAGGGATGCCATCGCGCGGCGTTCCTCCGGGACCTCGCGCTGCTGCTCGGGAGTCATGGACGCGAGCCACGGACCGGCATGAGCGACGCGCAGTCCTTCGCCGGCGGATTCGACGAGCAGCGCGTTGTCGGGTTGCGTGGCGACCCACAGTCGCCCGCGGGCGCGCACGACGCCCTCGAGCAGCACGTCGATCGCGTGGTGGAGACGTTCCGGATGGAACGGGCGGGTGGCGGAGAATTCGACGAGGCGGATTCCGCAGTCCTCGTCGAGGGGAGGTTGACCGCGCAGGAGCGGTGAGTGTGCCCCGTCGATCGTTCCGCGGCGCGCGGTGTCGGGTATCTCCTGCAGCAGACGCTCGACGTCCGGTTCGGCCGTCCACGCCATCGGCGCGTCCGGGGCGAGCCGGGTGAGCACGGCGTGCAGGCGGGCCTGCTGCCAGCCGTCCGCTCCCGGGAGCACCACCAGAGCATCGGCGAATTCGACCTGTCCGACGACGACCTGCGCCAGGGTGCGGTCGTCGTCGGGACGCTCGTTCAGTTCGTCGTCGCCCGTCGCGTCCTCGAGCCACGTCGCGGCGTCGAGACAGGTCACGACGCCGTCCACCCGGACGTCGAGGGACGCGGGTCCGTCGACGCGACCGACGATCCCGCTCACCACGACGTGTTCGACGGCCCAGCACAGTGCCTCGGGTTCGAGTTGCGGGTCGAGGTGCAGGACGATCCGGTCGACGGTGCTGTAGTCACGTAGTCGCCGGAGAAGCGGCAGCAGATCTTCGCGCAGCGTGCACGAGACGCATCCATGGGCGAGTTCGAGGATCTCGGTGCGCTCGCCTTCGACGGTGAGCACGGTGCGGCGGAGCACGCCCTGGTCGAGACCGGACAGGTCGTGGTGGACGACCGCGGTGCCCGGACGCAGGAGCGACCGCGCGACGTGCGCTGTGCGTCCGCGCCATCCGCAGACGATGACGAGCGGCGTCCTGGTGTCCACATCGGTCCTTTCGGTAACGATTGTCATTAATGAAACCGAAGCGTACAGTCGTCGACGCACTTTGTCGAAAATGATTGTCGTTACCTACGAGGAAGGAGCCGGCGTGTCGGCCACCTGCCAACTCACCGGACGGCGTCCCGGATTCGGGAAATCCGTGTCGCACTCCCACGTCCGCACCAGCCGCCGCTGGAACCCGAACATCCAGCGCAGGACCTATTTCGTGCCCTCACTGGGCCGCCGCATCACGTTGAACCTGTCGGCCAAGGCGATCAAGACCGTCGACCGCGACGGCATCGAGAGCGTCGTCGCACGCCTGCGTGCCCGTGGGGAGAAGATCTGATGGCAGCACGCAACGAGATCCGGCCCATCGTCAAGCTCCGGTCCACCGGCGGGACCGGCTACACCTACGTCACCCGGAAGAACCGCCGAAACGATCCCGACCGGCTCGTCCTGCGCAAGTACGACCCCGTGCTGCGCAGACACGTCGACTTCCGCGAGGAGAAGTAGTCGTGGCGAAGAAATCGAAGATCGCACGCAACGAGCAACGGAAGGCGATCGTGGCCCGGTACGCCGAGCGCCGCGCGGAACTGAAGGAGGTCGTGCGCAGGCCGTCTTCCTCCCCCGAGGAGCGCCACGAAGCACAGCGGGCACTGCAGCGTCTGCCCCGCGACGCCAGTCCGGTACGATTGCGCAATCGAGACGCTGCGGACGGTCGCCCGCGCGGCCACCTGCGAAAGTTCGGGCTCTCACGAGTGCGTGTGCGTGAACTCGCCCACCGCGGGGAACTACCCGGCGTCCACAAGTCGAGCTGGTGAGGAGCGAGATATGGCAGTCAAGCGAGGACCGTCCAAGAAGTCGCGTGCCGTCGAGGGACGCAAGCCCAAGAAGAATCCCCTCTTCGCGGCGAAGATCGAGTACGTCGACTACAAGGACGTCAACCTGCTCCGCACCTTCATCTCCGACCGCGGCAAGATCCGCAGCCGTCGCGTCACGGGCCTGACCCCGCAGCAGCAGCGTCAGGTCGCCGTCGCGGTGAAGAACGCCCGCGAGATGGCTCTGCTCCCCTACGTCAGCAGCAAGTAGGTCGAAGCTTCCGACGCCGCCTCTCCCATCGGGAGGGGCGGCGTCGTCGTGTGTGCAGGTCTTGTCGAAATCAGTAGGGACTTTCGACGAGAAGTGGGCCGGCGCGTCGGTGCCGCTGAAAGGTTCGTCGAATTCCCCCACCGAGGAAGCCCCCACAACCTCCGCTCGACGTGGAATCCCGGATCGTCGCCCTGTGGATGAACGTTCCCGAGTGAGCAGTTGTCGTCGAAAAATCCGGCTCCGATCGACAAGAACTGCACTCCGGGCGCCTGCCTCAGGAATTCATCCACGGGATCCTTAGACTGAGCAACCGTGTCGGGTGTGATCGCGGGGTTCGGTGTCATCTTCGTGATCATCGCCATCGGCTTCACGCTGGGGCGCCTGGGCACCCTCGGACACGACGCCCAGACGGTGCTCAGCCGGCTCGTCTTCTTCGTCGCCACTCCTGCTCTGCTGTTCGACGTACTCGCGACGTCCGACCTGTCGGTGATCTTCTCGCCCAACCTCTACATCGCGGCGGCCACCGCCTTCGCCGTCGCGATCGTGCACTTCGTCGTCGCCAGGCTCCGGCTGCGACGTGCGGTCCCCGAAGCAACCATCGGGGCGCTGTGTGCCGGATACGTCAACTCCGCGAACCTCGGCATCCCGATCGCGGTATTCGTCCTGGGCGACGCGTCGTTCGTCGCGCCCCTGCTGTTGTTCCAGATCGTGGTGCTCTCCCCCATCGCGTTGACGATGCTCGACCTGTCGACGATGCGTGCCGGGGTCTCGCGCCTCGATACCCTGCTCGCGCCGTTCAAGAACCCCATCGTCCTGGCCGCCGCGGCCGGACTCGCCATCGCGATCAGCGGGTGGACACCGCCGGACGCGCTGCTGCAGCCGTTCCATCTGCTCGGCGGCGCGTCGGTACCCGGTGCGCTGCTCGCGTTCGGATTGTCGCTGCAGGGGGTCCGGGTGCTCGAGAAGGGGACGAGCCCACGCCGCGACATCGCGCTCGCCTCGGTGCTCAAGATCCTCGTCCAGCCCGTCCTCGCGTACCTGCTGGGGCGATTCGTGGTCGGCCTCGACGGTCACGCACTGTTCGCGGTGGTCGTGGTCGCGGCGCTGCCGACCGCGCAGAACGTGTTCGTCTACGCGAGCGCCTACGGCCGGGGCACTGTGCTCGCCCGCGACGCCGCGCTCGTCACCACCCTCGCCTCCATTCCTGCGATCGGCGTGACCGCCGCCCTGCTGGCGTGATGCCCACGCGGCACAGGAATACCGTGGGAGATATGCGTTCCGTCGTCCGTGTCTGCCGGGGAATGATCGTGCTTGCGATATGCCTGCTCGTCGCGGCCTGCGGGTCGAGCGCCCCGGACGTGCCGGCCCTGCCCGAGAAACCGGCTCCGGCAGGGGCGACGGAGT
>NZ_AJVB01000032.1:0-19335 GCF_000278445.1 Rhodococcus sp. R1101 | reverse complement strand
GAAGGCCCCACCGATCCGATCCCGCCGCGCCCCGAGGACTGCATGGTCAACTGGGGACTCGGCATCCGCGTGCAGGACTCCGGCGAAGGGGAGTTCGTGTGCTCCGGTGGGCCGGTCTACCTCTCGCCCGACGGTGCGAGCCCCGCCCTGCCTCCGGGATCGTCGCTCTCGCAGCTCGGCTACACGTGTGCCGCCACCGCCGCCGACGTGACCTGCACCAACGACGCCACCGGTCACGGTTTCCGCGTCGCAGCGGGTTCGAACGAAACGTTCTGACGGTGACCGACACGCATTCCGGGCCGGCCGTCGAGGACGTGGCGGGACCCACCGAATGGGGTGAGCACCCGCACGGCGTCGGACCGTGGATCGAGGAGTTCGGCACCGAGCCGCCCACCGACCCGCGATACGACCCCGAGCTGCTCGCCCACGGCGACCGGCGCAACGTCGTCGACGCCTACCGCTACTGGACGCGTGAAGCGATCGTGGCGGACATCGACGGTCGTCGCCACCCGCTGCACGTCGCCATCGAGAACTTCGCCCACGACGCGAACATCGGCACGGTCGTCCGCACCGCCAACGCATTCGCCGTGGGCACCGTGCACATCGTCGGACGACGCCGATGGAACCGGCGCGGAGCGATGGTCACCGACCGCTACCAGCATCTGCTCCACCACTCCGATGTCGACGCCCTCGTCGCGTGGGCGGCCGAGCAGAACCTCGAGATCGTGGCCGTGGACAACACCCCGGGTTCGGTGCGGCTGGAGACGGCGACCCTGCCGCGCCGCTGCCTGCTGCTGTTCGGCCAGGAAGGCCCCGGTGTCACCGAGCAGGCCCGCGACGTGGCGTCGATGACCGTCTCGATCGCCCAGTTCGGCTCCACACGCTCGATCAACGCGGGTGTCGCCGCGGGCATCGCGATGCACGCGTGGATCCGGCAGCACGCCGATTTCTCGGACGCCTGGTAACACCCGGCCCGCATTCCGGGATGAAAGTCGCGCGGACCGTCGTCGGGGCGGCCGCAGGTCGGGCAGTGTGGAGGGTGATGAACACCGCAGCAGCAGTCTGGTCGGAACGGGCCGATGCCGCCGAGGGAGCGATCGTGTCGCGGCATGTCCGTCGGCTCTGGGCGTTGCCCGGCACCGCTCTCGGCGTGGTCGGATGGCCGGCCGTTCGTCGCGAACGACTGTTCTTGTCCTGGCACTACTGGTGGCAGGCGCACCTGATCGATACCGCCGTCGACGCTGCCGAGCGCGACGCCACCCCGCCGGCGTCGCCGCGTCGTGCGGCTCGCGCGCACCCACCGCCTCCGCAACATCACCGGCTGGACCAACAACTACTACGACGACATGGCGTGGCTCGGCCTGTCGCTCGAACGTGCCGAACGGCACCTCTACGTCGACCATCGCGGCGCGATCGCGACCCTCGTCGACGAGCTCGTCGACGCCTGGCAACCGGAGTGCGGCGGCGGCATCCCGTGGCGTCGGCGTGACAACTTCTTCAACGCCCCCGCGAACGGTCCGGCGGCGCTGCTGCTCGCCCGCACCGGCAAGGTCTACCGCGCGGAGGAGATGGCCGACTGGATCCACGACGTCCTGCTCGACCCCGAGACCGGTCTGGTCCTGGACGGCATCCGCGACGGCGTGCACGAACGCGCGACCTACAGCTACTGCCAGGGCGTGACGCTCGGCCTCGAGACCGAGCTGGCCCTGCAACTCGACGACCCCTGCCATCGGCGGAGGGTCCACGCGCTCGTCGCCGCGGTCGACGACCACCTCACCGAACGCAGTGTCGTCACCGGTGGGGGAGGCGGCGACGGGGGATTGTTCAACGGGATCCTGGCCCGCTACCTCGCGATGGTCGCCACCACGCTGCCCGTCGTCGACGGAGACGACGTCCGTGCCCGCACTGTCGCGGCACGGATCGTGCTGGCGTCGGCGGAGGCCGCCTGGGAGAACCGACTGCAGGTCGAGGAACTGCCGGTCTTCGGACGTGACTGGTCGCAGCAGGCACGGCTGCCCGGCCTCGGCACCTCGGTCGCGCGGTTCGCGGGCGGCACCGTCCGGGAGTCGGCCGTACCCGAGCGCGACATGTCCGTGCAGCTCGGTGGGTGGATGCTCATGGAAGCCGCCTACGCCGTCGCCGCGTCCCGGTCCCGATAGGGAAGAAGGTGGATTCCGGCCCGTTCGTTCGACGGGCGGGAATCCACCTTCCGAGGTGTGCGGACCGTTCCTACCTGGACCGTTCCTGGTCGGACTCGTCCTACTTGGACTCGAGCCGGTTGATCGGCATGGTCGCGTCGTCGACCTCGGCGACCGGCGCCCGGCCGTTCTTGGCCCGACGCGAGCTGAGCATGCGCTTGCCGACCTCGGTGATGATCGGGATGACCGAGACGAACACGATGCCCAGGAAGATGATGTCGATGTTGTCGGCGATGAAGCTGATCTGTCCCAGCAGGTAGCCGAGCAGCGTCACGCCGGCGCCCCACACGATGCCGCCGATGACGTTGTAGGTGATGAACACGCGGTAGGGCATCTTCGCGGCGCCCGCGACGAGCGGGGCGTAGGTACGCACGATCGGCACGAAACGTGCCAGGAAGATCATCGCGGGTCCGTGGCGCAGGAAGAAGCGGTGCGCCTCGTCGATGTAGTCCTGCTTGAAGAGCTTCGCATCCGGCTTGAACAGCCTGGTTCCGCCCTTCGCGCCGATGAGATAGCCGACCTGGTCGCCGAGGACCGCCGCGATCGGGATCGTCACCATGAGCACCCACAGCGGGGCGAACGGTTCGACCTCCGCCGACTTGGCCGCCGCGATCAGGCCCGCGGTGAACAGCAGCGAGTCGCCGGGCAGCAGCGGGAACAGCAGGCCGGATTCGATGAACACCACGAGCAGCAGCCCGATGAGCATCCAGGTCCCGAACGAATTGAGCAGATTGACAGGATCCAGAAACCCCGGTAGCAGGGCCAGATTGGTCACGGACTCCGAGGCTTCGAGCACAGTCACGCGGTCCAGGGTACCGGCGGCGTCCACCGCTCCCCGAATCCCGACACCCCCGGGACGGCCCGAGTATCGAGCGGGCGTGTCACTTGACATACTGCAAGGACAACCCGGGCACCCACCCTATCCCGGTGGGATGCCCATCGACTCTCATCTGGAGGACAGCCGCTGTGCCTATCGCGACTCCCGAGGTCTACGCCGAGATGCTGGCCCGCGCCAAGGAGCACTCCTTCGCGTTCCCGGCGATCAACTGCACCTCGTCCGAAACGATCAACGCCGCCATCAAGGGCTTCGCGGACGCCGGCAGCGACGGCATCATCCAGTTCTCGACCGGTGGCGCCGAGTTCGGCTCGGGCCTGGGTGTGAAGGACATGGTCACCGGTGCCGTCGCGCTCGCCGAGTTCGCGCACGTCGTCGCCGAGAAGTACGACGTGACCATCGCCCTCCATACCGACCACTGTCCGAAGGACAAGCTCGACGGCTTCGTCCGCCCGCTCATCGCGATCTCCCAGGAGCGTGTGAACAACGGACAGAACCCGCTGTTCCAGTCGCACATGTGGGACGGCTCGGCCGTTCCGATCGACGAGAACCTCGCGATCGCCCAGGAGCTCCTCGCTGCCGCCAAGGCCGCGAAGATCATCCTCGAGATCGAGATCGGTGTCGTCGGCGGTGAAGAGGACGGCGTCGAGAACGCCATCAACGACAAGCTCTACACCACGGTCGAGGACTTCGAGAAGACCGTCGACGCGCTCGGCGCCGGCGACAAGGGCCAGTACCTGCTCGCCGCGACCTTCGGCAACGTCCACGGCGTCTACAAGCCGGGCAATGTCAAGCTCAAGCCGTCCGTCCTCGCCGAGGGCCAGGCCGTCGCGTCGAAGAAGCTGGGTCTGCCGGCGGGCTCGAAGCCGTTCGACCTCGTCTTCCACGGCGGCTCGGGCTCACTGAAGTCGGAGATCGACGAGGCGCTCAGCTACGGCGTCGTGAAGATGAACGTCGACACCGACACGCAGTACGCGTTCACCCGCCCGATCGCGGCACACATGTTCAGCAACTACGACGGTGTGCTCAAGATCGACGGCGAGGTCGGCAACAAGAAGGTCTACGACCCGCGCAGCTACCTGAAGAAGGCCGAGGCGTCCATGACGCAGCGTGTCATCGAGGCCTGCAACGACCTCAAGTCGGCGGGACGCTCGGTCTCGGCCAAGTAGCACCCACCGCTACACGAAGGGCGCCGACGTTCTCGTCGGCGCCCTTCGTCGTCCGGTCGGTGTGCAGTTGTCGTCGCGACACGCCGAGCGCACTCGACGACTTCTGCGCGTTCGGCGCCGCCGTCGGTCGGGGCTGCCGTTATTCGCTGCAGACCTTCCACTGCTCGCCGTCGAGGGCGAGATCGAAGGTGCGGTCGGTGACATCGGACGGATTGTTCGCGGTGTGCGCGGTGACCTGGGCGATCGCGGTGCTGTCGGTGATCTGGATGCGATCGACGCTCGTCACCACCGGAATCTCGCCCTGCTCGACGGCGAGTCGATGGATGTCGCGGAAGTTCTGCGGTTCGACCGTCGCGTAGAAGTCGGAGAGCGCTCCGCAGGTCGACTTCTGCAAGGTCGCGAGGTCGCCCGATTCGAGTGCTCCGACGAAGGTGTCGATGCTCGAGCGGATGCGGCTCTCGGGGGAGTTGTCGGCGCGTTGCTGCACGAACACCACCACCGCGGCCACGGCGATCGCCACGACCACCAGCGCGGCTACCGCCCCGGCGGCTCCCAGCCACCGGCGGCGTCCCTTGTCGCGTGCGGGCGGGATGCGCGTGGGTGTGGGCTGGACCGCCACCCGGACAGGCTCGGGCTGCGCCGGCGGTTCCTCACCGCGCGGCGCGATGCGCTGCGGTGGCGCCTTGGGTACATGGTTGCGAACGGGGATCTGCACCGTCGGCGCATCGGCGACGTCGGGCGCGGGTTCGGGTTCGGGTTCGGGTTCGAGAGCCGGGCGGGACTCGACGGCCTCCCGCTCGACGACAGGCATCGCCACGGTCTCGTCCGTGGCGATGCTCTCGTTCGTGTCGCTCCCGTTCGTGTCTGCTGTCTCGTCCGCATCCGCATCCGCATCCGGGGGCGTGGCGTCGGCATCCGGCTTCCCGGTTTCGTCGGAGACGGGGGTTTCCGGCTCGTCGGCGGCTGCACGCCGATCTGCCGTGCCCACCACGACGGCCTCGGTCTGCCCGAGGCCCGCCACCTCCCGTTCCCCGGGGGAAATCGCCTTGTCGGCAGGCTCGTTCTCCGTATCCCCGTCCGGTGTTCCCACATCCGGGGTCGTCGAAGTCTTCTCGGGTGTCTCTTCGTTCTTCGGGTCCGACAACGTGCTGCACCTCGCTCGACGGCCTGCGGTTACCCGGGGACTCTATCGAGCCTTCGCGACGGGAGGGCAGAATGACTCCATGACGTCTTTCGGTGATCTTCTCGGACCTCAGCCCACCCTGCTCCCCGGCGACGACGACGCGGAGTCGGCCCTGCTGAACAACGAGGACCCGGCGAAGGTCGCAGCCGACCATCCCACCGCCTCGATTGCATGGGCGTACCTCGCCGAGGCCGCACTCGACCGTGGCGAGACGATCGCCGCCTACGCCTACGCACGCACCGGATACCATCGCGGTCTCGACCAGCTGCGTCGCAACGGCTGGAAGGGCTTCGGTCCCGTGCCCTACAGCCACGAACCCAACCGCGGCTTCCTCCGTTGCGTCGCCGTGCTCGCCCGGGCAGCGAAGACGATCGGCGAGACGGACGAACACGCCCGCTGCCTGGACCTGCTCGAGGACTGCGACCCGCGGGCAGCGGAAGCTCTGGGCGTCGAATAGACGCCGCCGTACATGTCTGTGGCCAACAGACTGTCCGTCGCGGCCAGACGCCGTCCCACCCGCCGAGGAGCCCGTAGGCGCCTGACCGACTCGTTCGAACGGCTGCGTTCGTCGGCGCTGCCGATCATCCAGTGCGCGCTGGCGGCGGGTCTGGCGTGGTGGGTGGCGAAGGATCTGGTCGGTCACGCCCAGCCCTTCTTCGCGCCCATCGCGGCAGTCGTCTCCCTGGGGCTCGGTCTCGGCGCCCGATTGCGGCGTTCCGTCGAACTGGTCTGCGGTGTGACCGTCGGGATCGGCGTGGGCGACCTGCTCGTCTCGCTGATCGGCAGCGGACCGTGGCAGATCGCGCTCGTCGTGACGATCGCGATGAGTACGGCGGTCGCGTTGAACAGCGGCCCGATCTTCGCGATGCAGGCCGGGAACTCCGCGGTGCTCGTAGCGACGCTGTTGCCGCCCGGTGGCACAGGGGGGCCCGATCGCATGGTCGACGCCCTGGTCGGGGGTCTCACGGGGATCGCGGTCGTCGCCATGATCCCCACCCATCCGGTGCGGCGTGCCCGGCGCAACGCCGCCGAGGTCCTCGCGACGGCGAGCGAAGTCCTGAGGAAGGTCGAGGCCGGGCTCGTCGAGAACAATCCGAAACCCATCGAGGACGCACTCAAGCAGGCGCGGGCCACCCAGCCCGCGATCGACACGATGCGCACCCACCTCAAGGGCGGACGGGAGATCAGCCGGATCTCGCCCCTCTACTGGAACAGTCGGGGCAGACTCGCGGTGCTCACCGCCGCAGCCGATCCCATCGACCACGCGATGCGCAACATCCGGGTGCTCGCGCGCCGGTCGCTGACCCTCGTCCGCGACGACGAGATCCTCGATCCGCGGCTCGTGCAGCGTTTCGTCGAGGTGGCCGATGCGGTGGACGTGCTCCGCGGGATGGTTCTGGCGGAGCCGGGGGAGCAGCCCGATCAGGCCGAGGCCGCGCGTGTGCTGCGCAGCATCGCCAAGAAGATGGATCCCGACCTCATCGCCGGGGCGGGGGTGTCGGCGACGGTGGTGTTCGCACAGATGAGGTCGTTGATCGTGGACTTGCTGCAGACCGCCGGACTCAAGCGGATCTCCGCGATCGCGACCCTTCCGCCCACCGTCGAACACCCGGCCTACGACCCGGACGAATAGGCCTCGGACAGGTCCTCCACCCACGCCGGGCACCTGGCGTTGAAACATATGCATATTCATGCATACGATGGCCCGAGGTTTCGGAGAGGGAGATCGATGGGTTCGGGTCACGGGCACTCACACGGCGTCGGCAATGGTCACGGTCACGGGGCCGGTCCCACGCGCGGCGTCATCCGGCGCATGGGTTTCGCGCTGGGCGTCCTCGGCGCGTTCTTCGTGCTCGAGGCGTTCGTCGGTGTCCTGATCGGATCTCTCGCGCTCCTCGCCGACGCGGGGCACATGCTCACCGACGTCGTCGGGGTGTCCATGGGCATGGTCGCCCTCGTTCTGGCCCGGCGTGGAAGTGCCGCCGCTTCGCGTACTTTCGGCTGGCACCGCGCCGAGGTCCTCACCGCGATGGTCAACGCAGTGCTGCTGCTCGGCGTCGCGGGATGGGTCTTCTACGAGGCGATCGACCGCATCGGGGACGCCCCCGAACTCCCCGGCTTCCCCATGATCGTCACCGCCCTCGCGGGACTCGCCGCGAACATCGTGGTGATGCTCATGCTCCGGGCCGACGCGAAGGACAGCATCGCGGTGCGTGGCGCCTACATGGAGGTGCTCGCCGACGCCGTCGGATCGGTCGGCGTCCTCATCGCAGGCGCACTCGTCATGATCTTCGGCTGGAGCCTCGCCGACGTCGTCGTCGGTGTGCTCATCTCCCTGTGGGTCGTGCCGCGCGCACTGCGACTGGCTGCCGAGTCGCTCCGGATTCTCACCCAGACCTCGCCCGCGCACCTCGACGTCGATCTCCTGCGCACCGACCTGCTCGCGCTGCCCGGCGTGTGCGGCGTGCACGACCTGCACGTGTGGACGCTGACCACCGGCATGGACGTCGCCACCGTGCATCTCGTCAGCGACCACGACCCGCAGTGGATCCTCGACTCGGCGCGCACCGCGCTGTCGTCGCACGGGCTCGAGCACGCAACCGTCCAGGTGGAGTCGACGGTCGACGGGAAGCAGTGCGAGAAGGACGTGACGTGGTAGCTCACCGCGGGAATCGGTTCGGCCGCAACGTCCACCGGCCCGGTCGGCCGTGCAACCGGACGACGTCCAGCGGCCGCACGTCGACCCGCCAGAACGCGGCCGCCGGAGCGTCGAGAGCGCACACCGTCGCGGCCCGGACGACCGCGGGGTGGGTCACCGCTGCGACACGTTCGTAGCCGTCGCCCTGTGCCGCCAGCCAGGTGCAGACCCGGCCGAGCAGGTCTTCCACGGATTCGCCGCCGTGCGGTGCTGCCGCCGGATCGGTCAGCCACTCCTCCAACTCGCTCTCGGGTACGTCGTCCATCGCAGATCCGGCCCACGTGCCGTAGTCGAGCTCGCGTAGGGCGGGGTCGATCTCGGCGGGGAACCCGAAGGTGTGGACGGTGTCGACCGTGCGTCGCTCCGGTGCACACACCCACCGGTCGACGACCGGTGCGGAGGCGCGCTCGAGTTCGCGTCGGCCTCTGTCCGAGATCGGCTCGTCGCAGGGGAATCGGGCCTGTTCCGTCGCACAGGTGGATGCATGTGCGACGAGAAACAATCGGGGCACGGCAGATATGTCCTTTCCGCTTGACATCGCCGACCGGGCGGTGCGAAGGTTCGTCGGTAACGATGTGCCGAGGTGTAGGCAATCCGGTGGGAAACCGGAGCGGTCGCGCCACTGTAACCGGAGAACACGAGATCTTCGGAAGCCAGAAAACTCCCGCGGCGCATGACGGAATCGAATGGGACGCGAAATCCCTGGAGGATTGTCATGGCTGTTGTCCATACACCCGGCGAGTCGCTCGGCTCTGCCGCACTCGCAGTGGCTCTCGCCGCAGTGATCGTGGCGGCATTTCTCGTTCTCTATCTGGTCGGATTCGATCAGGGCGCGATCTCGCGCACCGGCATGTTCATGCACGAACTGATGCACGACGGCCGGCACCTGCTCGGTCTTCCGTGCCATTGAGAACGGGAATCGCGATGCCCGGAACCTACACCCGGTTGTTACTGAGAGGGCTGCTCGCCGGACTCGTCGCGGGTCTGCTCGCGGGCGGTGTCGCCTTCGTCGTCGGCGAACCTCACATCGAATCGGCGATCGCGCTCGAAGAGGCTGCAGGCGAAGCGCATTCGCACGATCACGATCATGCGACGGCCGCGGGCGAATCCCACGGTCACAGTCACGGCGACGATGCGCTCGTCGGCCGTACCGGCCAGAAGGTGGGGTTGTTCCTCGCGACCGGTCTGGCGGGTCTCGCGCTCGGTGCCCTCTACGCGTCGGTGCTGCACTTCGCGCGCCGTCTCACCGATATGCCGGGCTGGAAGCTCGGGCTGGTCGGTGCGGCCGGGGCGTGGCTGGCGATCGAAGCGGTTCCGTTCCTGAAGTATCCGGCCAACCCGCCGGCCGTCGGCGATCCCGCCACGATCGATCAGCGCACACTGCTGTGGCTCGCCTCGGTGGTCCTCGGACTCGTCGCGATCGCCGTTGCCGTGGCGGTGGCCAAGGCACTCGCCACCCAGGATCTGCACACCGTCCGCATCGCCGGTCCCGCAGTCGCATTCCTCGTCGTGGTTGGCCTGGGATATCTCGCGTTGCCGAGCGTCGACGAGGTCGGGGAAGGCTTCCCCGCAACGCTGCTGTGGGAGTTCCGGGTGGCGTCGTTCACCGTGCAGCTCACTCTGTGGACGACGCTGGGCGTGGTCTTCGCCTACCTCACCGAACGCGCCTCCCGTCGCGTGCCGATTCCGGCCTGACCGCATGGGTTCAGGTCTGCTCGTCGCCGGAACGACTTCGGATGCAGGGAAATCCGTTGTCGTCACCGGGATCTGCCGATCCTTGTTGCGGCGCGGCCTGAAGGTCGCGCCGTTCAAGGCGCAGAACATGTCGAACAACTCGATGGTGACGAACGAGGGCGCGGAGATCGGTCGCGCTCAGTGGATCCAGGCGGTGGCCGCACGCGCGATTCCGGAGGCCGCGATGAACCCGGTGCTGCTCAAGCCCGGTAGCGACCGGCGCAGCCACGTCGTCGTGCTCGGCCGGCCGGCCGGTGTGCTGGAAGCGGGCGAATTCGCCGGTGGTCGACGGCATCTCGCCGAGGCGGCGTTCGGCGCGTTCGACGATCTCCGCGACCGGTTCGACGTGGTGGTGTGCGAAGGTGCCGGTAGCGCGGCGGAGATCAACCTGCGTGCCCACGACTACGTGAACATGGGACTGGCGCGGCATGGTTCGATGCCCACCGTCGTCGTCGGCGATATCGACCGCGGTGGTGTGTTCGCATCGATGTACGGGACGCTGGCTCTGCTCGACGCCGCGGATCAACAGTTGGTCCGCGGCTTCGTGATCAACAAGTTCCGTGGCGACGTCTCGCTTCTGAAGCCCGGGCTGGATTCGCTCGAACATTTCACCGGCCGCCCGGTAGTGGGTGTGCTGCCGTGGCAGCGCGACCTGTGGCTCGACTCCGAGGACTCGCTCGCCCTCACCTCCCGTCCCGCGCACGACGGCGACGGCGCCGTGACCATCGGTGTCGTGATGCTGCCGCGCGTCAGCAATTTCACGGACGTCGACGCGTTGTGCCTGGAGCCGGATGTGCGGGTTCGTTTCGTCGACGATCCCCGGGCGCTCGCCGGAGCCGATGTGGTGATCGTGCCCGGAACCCGCGCGACCCTGGCGGATCTCGCGTGGCTTCGTTCGCGGGGTCTCGACACCGCCATCGTGGAACACGCGAACCGGGGTTACCCGGTCCTCGGTATCTGCGGGGGATTCCAGATGCTCGGTACGCACATCGACGACCCGCACGGTGTCGAAGGTGTGCCCGGCGCGAACGCGGCGGGCCTCGGACTGCTCCCGGTGCGTACCACGTTCGGCCCGGCCAAGGTTCTGCGGTTACCCCGGGGTTCGGCGTTGGATGCGGCTGCCTCCGGATACGAGATCCATCACGGACGCATCACCGTCGACGGCGGCACGGACTTCCTCGGTGGCGTCCGGGTGGGTTCTGTGTTCGGCACCATGTGGCACGGTGCCCTCGAAGGGGACGCTCTGCGGTGGGCGTGGCTGCACGAGGTCGCCGCGGCGGTGGGTCGCGAGATCCGTACCGGCGAGGTGAGTTTCCCGGCTGCACGCGAGTCCCGCATCGAGGCACTCGCCGACCTCGTCGACGAACACCTCGACATGGATGCCCTGCTCGACATGCTGTCCGACGAGCGGACCCTGCCGGTACTGACGGGAACTCTGCGGTGACGGTCCTGATCCTGGGTGGAACCGGTGAAGCACGTGCGCTCGCCGCCGCTCTGGACGACGACGCGATCGAGTTCGAGTCCTCGCTCGCGGGCCGGGTCCGCAACCCGCGCCTGCCCGTCGGCCCGGTACGCATCGGAGGGTTCGGTGGCGCCGAGGGCCTCGCCCGGTACCTGAGCGAGCGCGGTATCCGGGCCGTCGTCGACGCCACCCATCCGTTCGCTGCCGGCATCAGTGCGAACGCCGCTGCGGCATGCACCGTCGCACACGTGCCGTTGCTGCGTCTGCAGAGACCCGGCTGGCACGATCGGCACGGTCGGTGGACGTGGGTCGACGACCACCGCGCCGCGGCCCGTAGCGCCGCGACCGGCCGGCGGATCTTCCTCAGTACGGGACGGCAGACGCTCGACCGCTTCGTCGGACCGCTCGCTGCACACGATGTGCTCGTCCGCGTCGTCGACCCCGTGACGACCGACGTGCCGCCGAGTTGGTCGGTGCTGCTCGGGCGCGGTCCCTACACCAGGGACGATGAACGGAAGCTTCTGCTCGACAACAGGATCGACACGCTCGTCACGAAAGACTCGGGTGGTTCGTTCACCCGCGGCAAACTCGACGCGGCGGACGAGCTGGGCGTGCGCGTGATCGTCGTGCGCCGGCCTGCCGCGCCCCGCGGGGTCGCCACGGTGGATTCCGTGACGACGGCGCGGGACTGGGTTCTCCGAGTCTCGGAGGTCAGACCTGCGGACCTTCGGAACGCAGATCGTCGACCTTCTTCATCGCTTCCCGCAATTCCTGGAGCCACTGCTCCGAGTGCCGACCTACGAGCCTGACGGTCCACTTCAGTGCGTCGGAACGGGACCGTGCGACCCCCGCGTCGACGAGGGTGTCGAGTACCTTCCGCTCGGGTTGGCGCAGCCGCGTCATGACCGGGACGGCGAGGTGGGTGAACAGGGCGGTGCGGTCGCCGATCTTCACCCCCCAGGCCACCTTGCGGCCGTAGCGGGCCTCGGCCTCGTCGGCGATGCGCATCCGGTCGGCGCGTGTGGTCTCGCGGAACCGAGCGATGCGCCCGTCGATCTCGGTGTCGCTCGCGCCGTCGGGTACCCCGAGGGGGCCGACGACGAAGATTTCCTCCCTGTCGATCTCGATGTCGGGCTGTCCGGTGAACCAGTCGTCGGGGAGCCTGCCGGCGAACCACTCGGCGGCATCGCTCGCGTCGGGGACGTCGGCCTGCTGCCAACCGCCTGTTCGTCCGAATCCGTGGATGTGTGAATGTCGCATGATGTCCTCCCGGGGACGCGACCGGGGTGTGTGTTGCACTGATTACAGTGTTGCACCACAAGTGTGACGCGCGCCACTGCGGAGTTCCTGGACGCGAGATCAGTGGCCCTGCCGGGGTGTCAGAACTCCGGCCGTGATCGGAGGATCACTCCGCAGAGGAGCGGTGGAGAGTACGACAGGCAGCCACACCGCAGTGGAGGCGATCACGGCGCCCCAGCACAGGTACAGGCCCACGTGCGGTGCGTGCGGGGTGTGGGCGACCATCCCGGCCTGCGACCAGACGGCGAACAGTCCCACCATCGACGCCGCGCCCGAACCGAGCATCGCGATCGCCGCGGCGCCCCAGCGACGACGGAGCAACGCGACGAGCGGTACGAGGATGCCGAACACCACCACGAAAGCGTCGAAGATCCGCACCGGCAGAGCGACGGAGTCCGAATCCCAGCGCACGAGGGTCGTCAGAGACGTCACGGACGTGGCCTGCGGAAGCAGCAGACCTACCACCAGCAGCGCGACACATCCCGCCAGGATCCGGACGCGTGAGCGTCCGACGGTCACCTCACCGGCGACGCGGCGTTCGATGCGATCGAGATCGTGACGGAATTCGGCCAGGTCGTCCATGGTGTACCCCCGAAGGCGGCGACGCTTCGGTCCCAGTATGCGACGCGGGTCACACCGGCGTGGGGTCTTCGGCGGGCTCGTTTCGGGAGGACGTGACCGGGCATGCTCCGGAGCGTGAGCCGATACGACGCGTACATCTTCGACGTGCAGGGCACCCTGATGGACTTCTACACCCCGGTCGCCCGCGCGGTGGCCGATGCCCTCGGACCGGATGCCGATCCGGCGACCGTGGGCGACCTGGTCCGGGCCTGGAGGAAGGACTACTACGAGCGCATCCTCCGTCTCGACCAGTCGGTGGAGAACTGGTATCGCGTGCAGGACTCCTACGTCGACGGACTCGGCGACGTGTGTGAGCAGTTCGGGATCGACCTTCCGGACGATGTGCGTATCGAGACGGCACGGGCATGGCAGCGCCTCGAAGCGTGGCCGGACGTGCGACCCGGACTGAAGGAACTCCGTTCGCGGGCCGTCGTGGCGACCCTGTCGAACACCGATATGGCCACGATGGTGACACTCTTCCGCGACCGGCAACTCGAGGCCGACGTCATCCTCACGGCCGAGCTGTTCGGCGCCTTCAAACCCGAACGCTTCCTCTACGAACGCACCTGCCGTTATCTGGGAGTCGATCCGTCCCGCGCGGCGATGGTCGCCTCACATCCCTACGACCTCCGCGCCGCCCGCGAGGTCGGTCTGAACACCGTCTTCGTGTACCGGCCGCTCGAGAACGGACGCCTCGAGGACGCGGTCGACGACATCGACGGCGAATTCGACCATCGCATCGACGACCTGCGCCACGTGCCGTGACACCTGTGTCCTCGGGCGGGAAACCACCGACAGGGGCCGGGGCGAAGGGTCGGGAAGGAATTATCGACGGCACACGAGCACGACGGCGACCGCCGTCATCAGGGCGCCGATTCCCACCTTCGAGGCGAGCCGAGCGGTCCGGCCGATATCGCTCGGCGACGGCGCGGGTCCGTCGCCGAGCGTGCCGCGGTCCTCGACCACTCCGTGATAGACGTTCGCGCCGCCGAGCCTGATGCCGAGAGCGCCGGCGAACGCCGCCTCGACCGGGCCGGCGTTCGGACTCGGATGCTGGTGCGCGTCCCGCCGCCACGCACCGATCGCACCCCGAGAGTCGTCCCCCAGCGCCGCGGCCAGCAGAGCCGTCAGCCGCGCCGGGGCAAGGTTGAGCAGGTCGTCGAACCGCGCCGAGGCCCATCCGAACCGTTCGAGTCGCGGCGTGCGGTGGCCGACACGCGCGTCGAGGGTGTTCGCGGCCCGGTAGCCGAGCAGGCCGGCGGGACCGAGGATCGCGCCCCACCACAGCGGCGCGACGACGGCGTCGGAGGTGTTCTCGGCAACCGACTCGATCGTGGCGCGGGCGATCCCGTTCTCGTCGAGCCGGGACGGGTCGCGACCCACCAGGTGGGTCACCTGCCGCCGCGCCGCGGCGAGATCACCCTCGCGCAACTGGGCATCGATCGTCCGGGCCTCGTGCCCGAGCGAACGGCCCCCGAGCACGATCCAGGTCGCGAGCGCGGTGACCGCGCTCGACAGCACCGGGCGACGGCGGGTCGCGCGGTCGGCGACGTACCCCACCGCTCCGGCGGAACCCACCAGCACCGAGGTGAACACCACCCCGGAGGCACGGTTGTCGGCATAGAGCCGGCTCTCGGTGGCGCGCGCCAACGTCCCGAAGCCGCTCACGGGATGCCACCGCTGCGGATCCCCGAAGACCTGGTCGGCGGCGTAACCGAGCACCAGCCCGAGGGCCCTGTGTTTCACAGGATCGTTCTCCACGCCTCGACGAGCGCCCCCGTGGTAGCGGCATCACGCACCGCGATGCGCACCCACTCGTCTCCGAGACCGGGGAAGGTATCGCCGCGACGCAGCGCGAAGCCCTTCTCCCGCAGCTTCTCCCGAGTCCCCTCGGGTACCTCCGCCAACACGAACGGGGCCGTAGCGGCCGGGACCACGCGGATCCCGAGACCGGAGAGCGCGTCGACGAGAACCGCCCTGTCGGCGACGATCTCCCGGGCGATCACGGCGGTCTCGCGTGCCGCCTCGTCGGACGCACACGCGATCATCGCGGCCGCGGCGGGAGTCGACACCGACCAGGGTGGTTGCTGCACAGCGAGATCCGCGACCACCTCGCGGTCGCCGACGACATATCCGGCGCGCAGGCCCGGGATCGCCCAGGTCTTGGTGAGCGACCGCAACACCACGAGCCCCGGAACGGGCCGGTCCGTCAGCGAGTCCGTCTCGCCCGGAACGGCGTCCATGAACGCCTCGTCGACGACGACGACCCGTCCCGGTCGCACCAGTGCCAGGAGCGTGCCGGACGGATGCAGCACCGAGGTGGGATTGGTGGGATTGCCGACGACGACCAGGTCGGCGTCCTCCGGAACCGCAGCCGGATCGAGGACGAACCCGTCCTCGCGGCGCAGCACGACCCGCGTGACGCGATGCCCGGCCACCCGCAGTGCCGCTTCCGGTTCGGTGAACTGCGGGTGCACCACCACCGGTTTCCGCCATGCTCGCGCCCTGGCGATCAGCGTGAACGCCTCGGCGCCTCCGGCCGTCGGGAGAACCTCGTCGAGGCTGCGGCCATGGCGGACGGAGAGGGCGGCGCGGGCGTCGCTCGGGTCGGGATAACGATCGAGACGGTCCAGTGAGGAACGCAGGGCGTCGCCGAGCCAGGCCGGTCGTGGCCGGCGCGAGACGTTGACGGCCAGGTCGACCAGGCCTTCGGTCGCGTCGCGGTCGCCGTGATGGTGCAGGTCGGGTTCGTGTATTCGACGACGTGCCGGTGCGGAGACGGGTTCGGGCGCGGGTTCCGCTGCCCGTGCGGCGTCCGCGAATCGTCGTGCGAGCTCGGGATGGCCGGCCCAGTGCGTGTGCAGATACGACGCGTGCACGGTCGCGGTCGCGACGCCGTCCGGCCGGCCGTCGAGCAGCCACGCCGGGGACGCGCCGGAATCGATCACGGTGCGGTGGAATTCGTGGCCGGTGACGCGGCTGCCGGCAGGAGCGAGAAGAGTGTCCTGCGGGGCGATCGCCGTGCGGTAGCCGAGTGTCAGGCGCGGTGTCATCCGCGCCGAGGTGTCGAGCGCGCCCACCATCTCGTGCCCGTCGACGTCACGACCGAGATAGAGCAGACCGGCACATTCGGCGACGGTCGGAACCCTCGCCGCGATCGCGGCGCGCAGGTGCGCGCGTAGAGGCGCGTTCGCGGCGAGGTCGGCGGCATGTACCTCGGGGAAGCCACCACCGAGATAGATGCCTGCGGTGCCGGCGGGAAGCCGTTCGTCACGGAGCGGGTCGAATGCCACGGGCCGGCATCCGTGGGCTCGCAGCAGTTCCTCGGTCTCGGTGTACCGGAAGGTGAAGGCCCGGCCACCGGCGACGGCGATCACCGGTCCGTCCTCCGCGGAGGATCCCGGATCCCAGGCCGTGGCGGAAAGGTCCGGTGCCATCGAGGCGATACCGACGATCTCACCGAGGTCGATGTGCTCGGCGATCTGCGCCGCGAGCCGATCGACCTGCGCTGTCGCCTCGCCGCGTTCCTCGGCCGGCACGAGTCCGAGATGCCGTGAAGGGACGGTGATGCCGTCGTCGCGGCCGAGGACTCCGAGGACCGGGATGCCGGTCGGTTCGAGAGCGCGGATCACCTCGTCCGAATGT
This sequence comes from Rhodococcus sp. R1101, assembly GCF_000278445.1. Taxonomy (NCBI): domain Bacteria; kingdom Bacillati; phylum Actinomycetota; class Actinomycetes; order Mycobacteriales; family Nocardiaceae; genus Rhodococcus; species Rhodococcus sp. R1101. Next base: position 2,491 of record NZ_AJVB01000032.1, on the reverse strand, counting down.
CGGCGGGATCCGGCCTTGTTCAGGATCACACCGGCGATCCGGGTGCCGCGATCGTAGGACGCCATGCCGTGCACGATCGCCGCGATCGACCGGGAGGCGTGCGAGACGTCGACGACGAGGATCACCGGCGCGGACAGCAGAGCCGCGGTATGGGCGGTGGACGCGTACCCGTCGGTGCCGATCATCCCGTCGTACAACCCCATGACGCCTTCGATCACGGCGATGTCCGCGTCGGCGGCGCCGTGCAGGAAGAGGGGGGCGACGAGGTCTTCACCGACGAGGTGCGGGTCGAGATTGCGACCGGGCCGCCCGGTGGCGAGCGAGTGGTAACCGGGATCGATGTAGTCGGGACCGATCTTGTGGCCCGACACGATGTGTCCGGCCCGTCGCAGAGCAGCCATGAGACCGGTGGCGACAGTCGTCTTGCCGTGCCCGGATGCGGGTGCGGCGACGACCACACGTGGAACTCTCACCACTCGATCCCTCGCTGGCCCTTCTGCCCCGCGTCCATCGGATGCTTCACCTTCGTCATCTCCGTCACGAGGTCGGCGACCTCGACGAGCTTCGGATGGGCCCGGCGACCCGTGATCATCACGTGCTGGCGCCCCGGTCGCGAGGTCAACGTCTCGACGACCTCGTCGATATCGATCCAGCCCCAGTCGATCGGATACGTGAACTCGTCCAGCACGTACAACCCGTGCTGTTCCGCGGCGAGACGTCGCTGGATCTCGCGCCACCCGGCGAGCGCATCGGCGGCGTGATCCTCCTCGGTGCCCTCCTTACGCGACCACGACCAGCCCGACCCCATCTTGTGCCACTCGATGGGACCGCCGGTACCCCGCTCGTCGTGCAGGCCGGCGAGAGTCTCGAAGGCCGTCTGCTCGCCGAGCCGCCACTTGGCGGACTTGACGAACTGGAAGACGGCGACCGACCATCCCTGGTTCCATCCCCGCAGAGCGAGACCGAAAGCCGCTGTCGACTTTCCTTTTCCGTCACCGGTGTTGACCATCAGCAGAGGCCGGTTGCGACGCTGGCGGGTGGTGAGACCGTCGTCGGGCACGACGGTGGGTTGTCCCTGGGGCATCAGGCAGCCCTTTCCCTGACGATTCCGGCAAGTGCGTCGGCGTCCACCTCACCGACGGGTACGTACTCGGCACCGAGACGCTCGGCCAGACGCATCGCGAGCCCCATCCGGAACCGGCCGGTCTCGGAGTCCACGACGACCGACGAGATTCCCTGAGCGGCAATCACGTCCGCGGCCTCGAGCGAACGACGGACGGCATCGGGGCCGGCGGTGGCGCGACCGTCGGTGACCACGACGAGAAGCGTGCGGCGATCGGGATCGCGCAGCGAATGGCGCCGCACGGTCTCGGCCGCCTCGGTCAGGCCCTCGGCCAGCGGCGTGCGTCCGCCGGCGGGGAGTTCCTGCAGGCGCGCGGCGGCCACGTCCACCGAATTCGTCGGCGGCAGCACGACCGTCGCTCCGGTGCCGCGGAAGGTCACGAGACCGACGGTGTCGCGGCGACGGTAGGCATCGAGCAGCAACGACAGGACTGCCGTCTTGACCTGGACCATGCGATTGCGTGCCGCCATCGAGCCGGAGGCATCGACGCACAGGAGCACCAGATTGGCCTCGCGGCCCTCGACGATCTTCCGGCGGAGCTGCCAACCGTCCCTGTCGGCGAACGCCGTGGTGCGAATCGTTGCAGGCAGGTGGACGGGACCGGAATCGCCGCGGCGGCTGCCCACGGTGCGGCCGATCGTGGTGACCGCTCGTGACCGGCGACCGGCCGCACCGCGTCCGACCCGGTCGACGGAGAACACCCTGGTGCGATACGGATCCGATGCCGACGACAGCGTGGAGGACGATCGGCCGGCCGAGTCGGAGGGCACATCGCCCGCAGTCTCGTCGGGTGCGCTCTCACCGCCACCGGGATCGTCGGGGCCCGGATCGGGATCCGGGTCGGTGTCGTCCTCGCCCAGCAGTTCGTCGAGTAGATCCTCGCTGCTCGTGGGTGCATCGAAGGGATTGCGCCGCCGCCGATGCGGCAATGCCAGCCGCGCCGCTGCCGCGATGTCCTCGCGCGTCACTTCGGTACGCCCGTGCCACGCCGCGTGTGCGATCGCGGTGCGAGCGGTGACGAGGTCGGCGCGCATGCCGTCCACGTCGAAGGCCGCGCACACCTCGGCGATCGAGACCAGCGCGTCGTCGCTCAGCACGACCTGCGGGACGAGTTCGCGTGCGGCGACGATGCTTCGTGACCATTCGGCGTCCCGATCCGCCCACCGGGCGGTGAATCCGGCGGGATCGGCGTCGAAGGCCATTCGCCGCCGCACGATCTCGGCACGTACCTGTGGGTCGCGGGGCGCGGCCACGTCGACGGCGAGCCCGAAACGGTCGAGGAGTTGCGGACGCAGTTCGCCTTCTTCGGGATTCATCGTTCCGACCAGCACGAACCGGGAAGCGTGTTCGACGGACACACCGTCACGT
>NZ_AJVB01000031.1:0-19354 GCF_000278445.1 Rhodococcus sp. R1101 | reverse complement strand
GTACTCACGCGCTCAGGTCGGACGCATCCTGACGGAGTCCGGAGTGCCCACACTCGTGCTGCAGGCCGGTGTCGTGATCGGTTCGGGTTCTGCGTCGTTCGAGATGGTCCGGCACCTGAGCAATCGACTGCCGGTGATGACGACCCCACGGTGGGTGAACAACCGGATCCAGCCCATCGCGGTACGCGACGTCCTGCACTATCTGGTCGCCGCCGCCGAGGCTCCTCTTCCCCGCAGCGGCGCCTACGACATCGGTGGGCCCGACGTCCTGCGGTACGGCGAGATGATGCAGCAGTACGCGGAGGTCGCCGGGTTGACGAAGCGACGGATCCTCGTCCTTCCGGTTCTCACACCGAAACTCGCCGGGCTGTGGATCGGCCTGGTCACGCCCATCCCTCCCGCGCTCGGGCGCGCACTCCTCGAATCGCTGTCCACCGACGCGGTGATGCGCAACCACGATATCGATACGATCATCCCCCCACCGGAGTCCGGCCCGACCGGTTACCGCGACGCAGTCCGTCTCGCTCTCGGCCGCCTCGAACGGGGTGAGGTGGAGACGACGTGGACGAACGCGTCCCCGGTCGGTGCACCCGCCGACCCGCTGCCCTCCGACCCCGAGTGGGCCGGAGAGGTCGTCTTCACCGACGAACGTTCGCTCGAGTCCGATTCCCCACCGGAGAAGGTGTTCGCCGTCGTGGAGAGCATCGGAGGCGAGAACGGTTGGTACTCCTTCCCGTTGGCATGGACGATCCGCGGCTGGCTCGACCGGTTCGTCGGTGGTGTCGGACCCGACCGGGGACGCCGGCACCCGAAGACGTTGCATACCGGTGACGCCCTGGACTTCTGGCGCGTCGAACGCATCGAGCGCCCGACGCTGCTGCGCCTGCGCGCCGAGATGCGGGCACCCGGCGGGGCCTGGCTCGAATGGCGGGTCGAACCCCTGGAGTCGGGTCGCTCCCGAGTGCACCAGCGCGCGATCTTCTTCCCGCGCGGACTCGCAGGACGGCTCTACTGGTACGCGCTGGTTCCGTTCCACGGCATCATCTTCCGGGGCATGCTCGAGAACATCGCCGGTACCGCCGGTCGCTAGAGCGATCTGCTCATTCTTCGCCATTCGCTGCAGCACATTGCCGTCGCAGATGGCTGATTCGTGAGCGGATGGTACAGATACGACGAATCGGGGTGGTGTGCGGATCTTCCTCTGGATCCGCACACCACCCCGATCCGTCCCGAGAGTCACACAGTGCAGAGCGGTCTGATCTCCTGCAGTCCCTCGGTGGTGGGTGAGGTGAGCATCAGGCACGAGTTGTACCCACTCGCCTCGACGACACCCCGGATCTCGCGCCACGCGTCGGCGCTGACGACGGGCGAGCGCGACAGGACGAATCCGGAGATGCGTGTCGGGTCCCCGACCAATGCCCACGAGTAATCGTCCGCGAGATACGTGACGATGTAGTTGCTCGGCCCGTCGAGCGAATCCTGGAACGGGACACCGGGGAACGCCACGTGCAGCGAGGCAGTCTCGTTCACACGGGCGTTCCCGACGATACCGCGGCGGTCCCCGGTGATCGTGGTGCACGAGTTCTCCACGCGCACATTGCGTTCGTCGAGCAGTGTGTAGAACGCGATCGTGTCGCGCACGCAGTCGATATTGTAGGGGGCAGGATTGGCGGCGAGCTGATACCACTGCCCCACATACCGATTCACATCCAGCTGCGGAACCGGGGCGAGAGGCGCTGCGGCGGCGGGCGTGGCGAACAGGAACGCACCTGCGGCGGCGATGAACGCCGCCGCAAGCCCCCGACCGCCGTGTCGGGACCAACGCATGTCTTCTACCTTTCCGTCGACCGGGTAGTGGTGGTTACTGGGGCTGGAGGACGCCGTCGATCAGGTACACGGTGGCGTTCTCGGTCTCGATACCACCGCAGATGACGTTGGCGTCGTTGACCTTCAGCATGTCGCCTTCACCGGAGACCTCGACGGTGCCGCCCTGCACGGTGGTCTGTGTGCCGACGACATCGGCCGGGGCCAGCTCACCCGGAACCACGTGGTAGGTGAGGATGTCGGTGAGCAGGGCCGAATCGGTCTGGAGGGTCTGGACGGTCTCGGGCGGCAGGGCCGCGAAAGCATCGTCGACCGGCGCGAATACGGTGAACTCGCCACCGTTGAGAGTCTCGACCAGGTTCACGTCGGGATTGAGCTGCCCGGAGACGGCCTGCGTGAGAGTGGTCAGGATCGGAACATTTCCGGCGGCTTCGGCGACCGGCTGGTTCGCGAGTTCTTCGACGGAGGAGGGCCCGCTCGGATTCGCGGCGACGTAGTCGGCACACCCCGGGCCGACCGGGCCGGCAGCGGGGGCCGCGGTTCCGGTTGCAGCCGTGGTGGTTTCATCCATGGTTTCCTGCGTGGTCTGCATGGTGGTGGTGTCGGTGGTTTCCGTGCCCGAATCATCCGAACACGCCGCGACACCCAGCAGGGAGATCGCACCGATTCCGACGGCGGCCAGACTCTTGCGCGCAGTGATGTTCATGACTGTGATTCCCTTCGTAGGCCGTGGCCGGAAACGGCCACGTCGATCAGGTGTGTCACCGGTCATTCGAACCTCGGGGCCGCGCGGATGGGTCGGGATCGAAAGAATTTTTTCCGGATCGGTATCCGCCGGGAACCCATCCGCATCGCCCTTCGCTCCGAATGCCGGTCATGGACAAGTTCTCGGATCCCCGACCGGCACACGTGCTCGTGCTGCCCGACGGGTGTCCGGTCGGCGCCACCCCGCCACGGCCGTGGCATCTGTCGCAGATTCGCATGCGTCTGTTCGCCGACGCACTGCGCCTGCGACTGGGTCGGTACGACATCGCGGTCGATCTCGTCGACTACCGCTGTCGCGGATGGAACGGCGATCACATGAGCCCGGTCCGCGACGGCCTGCGGGCGATCGAGTCGGTGACGCGGCGCCGTGGGGACGTCCGATTCGGACTGGTCGGGCACGCGATGGGTGCGCGGGCGATCGCGCATCTCGCGGCCCAGCACGGAGTGGAGGCCCTCGTCGCCCTGGCGCCGTGGTGGCCGGCCGACGACGCCGATCTGATTCCCGCCGGTCGGCACCTGCTGGTCGCGCACGGCACGGAGGACACCCGGACCGATCCCCGGATGGCGCAGAGCCAGGCGATGGCGGCCGGAGACCGCGGTGTGCGCGCACGATGGCGGCCTCTGCCCGGAGCCGGACATTTCCTCCTCACCGACCCTCGGTGGTGGGCCGACACCACGGCCGATTTCCTCGCGTGCACACTGTCGGGGAAACCGACCACGTGCCCCGGAGACGACCATGCATCCTGACCTTCCCCGCGCAGTCGCGATGATCGGAGACGATGTCGAGTTCCCGGGTGGCCGGGTCGTGGTCACGCCGGCGATCTACCGCACCTTCGTGCGCCACGCGCGGGGATCGTCCGAGCGCCCGTCGCTCGAATATCGCGGCTTCAGCTGGGTCATGGACGTCGACGAGACACCGTCGTCGCCGTGGTGGCTGCGCATGCTGACGCGGTTCGATCCGTGGGATCACTTCGTCGCGAGTGATTCCGACACCTTCCGCGGACGCGTCGAGGACCACCTCGTCGCCGACGGAGTGAGGGTGCCGGGAGGACGGATCACGGCGCTGCTGAACATCCGGCGTCTCGGCCGCGGATCGGATCCGCTGAATCTGTTCTGGTGCCACGATCCGAGCGGCTCGCTGGCCTGCGTCGTCGCGGAGATCCACACGCGCCGGAGCGGACGGCACTGCTACACGCTGCGCTCGGACGAGATCGACATCGTCACCCGCGCCGGCGACATGTTCGCCCTCTCGGTCGCCCTGCGGCGGCCCGGCGTGCCGATGTTCACCGCGACCGTCAGTGGCGAACGGATGCCCGCCGACCTCGCGACGGTCCTGCGCGCACGGATGTGGATGGGGTGACGCTCGTGGTCGACACGGTTGCCTTGAGCGGAGGAAAGGTCCCGGCTAGGCTTTCCCCCGATGAGCGGACTGAGCCGATGACCGGCGTCGGAGGCCATACCGATACCCTCGGCGCACTGCTCGAGCGGGTGGCCCGGCAAGACCCCACGGCGTTCGCCGAACTGTACGACGCGACGCGTTCCCGAGTCTTCGGCATGGTGCTGCGGGTCCTCCGGGATCCCGGCTACAGCGAGGAGACCACCCAGGAGGTCTACCTCCAGGTGTGGAGGTCGGCGGACAAGTACGACCCGCATCAGGGCTCCGCACTGTCGTGGATCATCACGCTCGCCCATCGGCGCGCCGTCGACCGGGTCCGCAGCGAACAGTCCGGAGCCGACCGCGAGGCGCACTACGGTTCGACGAACGTCGACGCGGCATTCGACTCGGTGAGCGAGGAGGTCGCGCAGCGCGACGACCGCCGCCGGGTGAACGAGTGCCTGGGTTCGCTCACCGAACTGCAGCGACGCTCGGTTGAGCTCGCCTACTACAGAGGCTTTACATATACCGAAGTGGCAGAAGAACTTTCGTCCCCGTTGCCGACCGTCAAGTCGCGCATCCGGGACGGCCTGAAACGACTGAAGAATTGTCTGGGGGTGACCGTCGATGGCGAATGAGGCGAACGATTCCTCGCGCGATCTGCTCGACATGGCACCCGGATTCGCATTGGATGCCGTGACGCCCGGCGAGCGCCGGGAGATCGCCGAGCAACTCGCGGAAGCCGATGCGGAGGTGGTCTCGCGATTCACCGCCGAGGTCCGCGAGATCCACGAGACTCTCGCGGCGATGTCGGCCGGCACCGCGACCGAGCCGCCGCCCGCGCTCAGGGTGCGACTGCTCGATCTGGTTCACGCCGAACTCGCCGCGAAGACTTCCGTCGAGGAATCCGGGGCACCGGAGGCGACCGAGGCACCGGAGACGGTGGAGGACGACGTCCTTCCCCCGCCGGTGTCCCTCGACGAGCGTCGCCGGGCGCGCCGCCGGAACTTCCTGCTCGCCGCAGCGGCCGCAGTGATCGTCGCGGTCGGCGGTGTCGTGGTGGCCGGTCAGTGGTCGGCACCGTCCGGACCGGCCACGAGCGAGCGGGTGTTCGCGGCCGAGGACGTACGGACCTCGTCGGGCTCGCTCGAGGGTGGCGGTACCGCGACCGTGGTGTTCTCCAAGGAGGAGGACGCGGGCGTCCTGGTGATGAACAACGTCGCCCCGCCGGCCGAGGGCAGTGTCTATCAGATGTGGCTGGTCGGCCCCGAGGGCATGGAACCCGCGGGCACGATGACGCCCGCCGATGTCGCGCCGTCCACGACGGCGGTGCTCGAGGACATCTCCGGCGCTACCGCACTGGCCTTCAGCGTCGAGCCGACAGGCGGGTCGACCCAGCCGACCGCGATCTTCGCCCAGCTCCCACTCGACTGACATGGCCGCGGCAGCGATCACGTCATCGGCGGGTGCCGATGACGACCGTCGCATCGAATTCCTCCGACCTTCGTGCGGCCGGGTCGAGACCGGCGCGGGCGATGAGGCCCTCCACCACGGGTGCCTGCGCCGCGGCCGACTCGACGAGCAGCGACCCGCCGCCGGTGAGCCATCGGATCGCGCCCGCGACGAGTCGGCGATGGACGTCCAGGCCGTCGGGCCCGCCGTCCAGCGCGCGACGCGGCTCGCTGCAGCGTGCCTCCCGCGGCATCGATCCGATCACCCCGGACGGCACGTAGGGCGCATTGGCGACGAGCACGTCGACGCGTCCGCGCAGCGTCGCGGGCAGGGCGTCGAACAGATCACCGTCGAACACCCGGTAGGACGGCAGGTTCAGGCGTGCGCAGGCCGTGGCGACGGGATCGATGTCCGCCGCGTAGATCTCGGCGGCTCCCACTGCGGTGGCGACCGCAGAGCCGACCGCGCCGCACCCGCAACACATGTCGACGATCACGGCGCCGGGCCGCGCGAGTTCGATCGCGCAGTCCACCAGGTACTCGGTGCGTCGACGAGGGACGAACACCCCGGGCCGCACCGCGATGCGCCGGCCGTGGAAGAAGACGTGTCCCAGCACCTGTTCGAGAGGCTCGCCGGAGACCCGCCGCGCGACCAGCCGCTCCAGATCCGAGGGCGTGCGAGCGGCTTCCACCAGGAGCTGCGCCTCCTCCTCGGCGAACACACAACCGGCTGCTCGCAATGCGGACACGACGTCGGCGTGGGTCCGGTGGGCGGAGACCATGCGGCACCTTACCGCGCGCTCATCGGGCGAATCTCTCCGTTTTCCGTGGCGGAGGGCGACTCACACCCCGTGAAGGGGTGGGATCTCCCGATCATGGGTATTCCCCGGGCCGGCACGAAGAGCACTGTGGGAACGAACGATCTCGGGCAGGAGCCTGCCCGGGGTCGCCGGGTCCGAGACCGCTCATACGAGGAGGAATCTTGAGCACTGCTACCGCGCCCCCACGCAGAACCGGCCGATGGCGGTGGCTGCTGCCCGCCCTGTTGCTCATCGCGTGGCTCGTGGCCGCCGGTGGCGGCGGTCCGTTCGCAGGCAAGCTCAACGAGGTCGCCTCCAACGATGCGAGCACCTTCCTCCCGGCCTCCGCCGAATCCACTCGCGCCGACGAGCTGTACGCGCAGTTCACCGAGAGCGAGTTCATCCCCGCGATCGTCGTCGCCGAACGCGAGGGTGGAATCACCGACGAGGATCTCGCCTTCCTCGCCACCGAATCGGCCGGCCCGCCGCCGATCCCGTCGGAGGACGGTGAAGCGGCGCAGATGATCGTTCCGCTCGACGCCTCCGGGGAGGTCCAGGACGCCGTCGAGGAACTCCGGACCTCGCTCGAGGGAGCACCGGACGGGCTGACCGTCTACGTCACCGGACCGGCCGGTCAGGCCGCCGACCTGTCGTCGGCCTTCGGTGGAATCGACGGACTGCTGCTGCTCGTCGCGGGCGGTGTCGTCCTCGTGATCCTCGTGGTGGTCTACCGCAGCCCGATCCTGCCGTTCGTCGTCATCATCTCGGCAGTATTCGCACTCGCCCTCGCGAGCCTGCTCGTCTACGTGCTCGCCGACGCCGGGGTGATCGCACTCAACGGGCAGAGCCAGGGCATCATGTTCATCCTGGTGTTCGGCGCCGCCACCGACTACGCACTGCTGCTGGTCTCCCGGTACCGCGAGGAGCTGCGGCTGCAGCAGGACAAGTACGCCGCGATGCGCAGCGCGCTCCGCGGCTCGATCGAACCGATCGCAGCCTCGGCCGGCACCGTCATCCTCGGTGTGCTGTGCCTGCTGCTGTCGGACCTGAACTCCAACCGTGGGCTCGGCCCCGTCGCCGCCATCGGGATCGCCACCTCGTTCCTCGCCTCGGTGACCTTCCTGCCCGCGGCCCTCGTGCTGCTCGGCCGCGTGGCCTTCTGGCCCACGCGTCCCGCCTACGACGCGAACGCCGACGTGGACGACATACAGAAGTCCCACAAGGTGTGGGGCCGCGTCGCCGCCTTCGTCGGTTCGAAGCCGCGCCCGATCTGGATCGTGTGCAGCCTCGTCCTCATCGCCTTCGCACTGCTGGCACCGCAGTTCAAGGCGAGCGGTGTCGCGTCGTCGGATCTGTTCCTGCTACAGACGGATTCGAAGTCCGGGCAGGAGGTGCTCGGTGATCACTTCGACGCCGGCACCGGCTCGCCCACCATCGTCGTCGCCCGGGAAGGCGCGCTCGACGATGTCGTCCGGACCACCGAAGGTGTGGACGGCGTGACGACCGCTCGGCCTGTCCCCGGCCCGGGCGGTGCACCCCGCGTGGTCGACGGACTCGTCGCCGTGCAGGCGACCCTGTCGGATCCGGCCGACTCCCTCGCCGCAGAGGAGACCGTCGAGCGCATCCGCGAGGCGGTACGCGCGGTACCCGACGCGGAGGCCCTCGTCGGCGGGCCCACGGCCGTCGACCTCGACACGAAGGACACCGCAACCCGCGACCGCACCGTCATCATCCCGGTGGTGACTCTCGTGGTGCTGCTCGTGCTCATCGCACTGCTCCGTGCGGTCGTCGCGCCGGTCCTGCTGATGCTCACCGTGATCGTGTCGTTCGCGGCGACGCTCGGTGTGTCGTCGCTGCTGTTCAACCACGTGTTCGGATTCCCCGGCGCCGACCCGGTGGTGCCGCTGTTCGGATTCGTCTTCCTCGTGGCGCTGGGCATCGACTACAACATCTTCCTCATGACCCGCGTCCGTGAGGAGACGAAGAAGGTCGGTACCCGCGCGGGCACGCTGCGGGCACTGACCGTCACCGGTGGTGTCATCACGTCCGCCGGTGTGGTGCTCGCGGCGACGTTCTCGGCGCTGGCGGTGATCCCGCTGCTGTTCCTGGCCCAGCTCGCGTTCATCGTCGCCTTCGGTGTCCTGCTCGACGCACTGCTCGTGCGGTCGCTGGTGGTGCCGGCGCTGACCATCGACATCGGCAGGAAGATCTGGTGGCCGAGCGCGCTTGCCCGGACCGAGCCGTCCGAACCGGATCCGACCGAGGACGTGGCGATCGCAGGAGCACCGCGCTCGTGAGTGCGCAGGGTGCGCAGCGCTCATGACAGGTTCGTAGCTGCAGGAACGACGGTCGCGGGACCGGAGATGTGATCCGGCCCGCGGCCGTTCGTCCCACGGCTGCCGCGTCTGCCCGTTACCGTCTTGTTCCATGTCTGCGGATCCCACCGCCCCTGTCGAGCGCCCGCGTCCGGTGGAGGACACCCGGCCACCCTCCCGGCCTTCGCTGACCGACCGCATCGGCGGACGTCTGTCCGCCGTGCCGCACATCGTCGGCCTGGCCTTGGGCATCTACGCGTTCGTGGTGGCGCTGTGGTCGATCTCCCCGACCGTGCGGTACTGGATCCACACTCCTCGCGAGTACCTCGACGAGTACTACTTCGACGCTCCCGACACGAGCCTGTCGTTCGCTCTCGTCATCGGCCTGCTCGCCGGTGCGATCGCCGGTCGCAAGCGCATCGCGTGGTGGATCCTGACGATCTATCTGGGCGGGTTCGCCATCACCAATCTCGTGATGAGCATCGTCGACCGCGACCCGAACCACCTCGTCGCATTGGTCGTCCACCTGGTGCTGGTCGCGATACTGCTGCTGTCCTATCCCGAGTTCTACACGCGGGTGCGGCGCGGAAACGTGTGGGCCGCACTCGGTGTGCTCGTGGGCGGTCTGGTCGTCGCGACGCTGATCGGCTGGGGCCTGGTGGAACTGTTCCCCGGCAGCCTGCCGGCTCCCGACCGGTTCCTGTGGGCGCTCAACCGTGTCACCGCACTGACGTTCATCGACAACGACCAGTTCGGCGGCCGGCCGAACGGGCTGGTCAACACACTGCTCGGCCTGCTCGGTGCGCTCGCCGTCCTCGCGGCCGCCGTGGTCCTGTTCCGGTCGCAGCGGGCGAGCAACGCGCTCACCGGCAGCGACGAATCCGCCATCCGCGGTCTGCTCGCCCACAGCGACGATTCGCTGGGCTACTTCGCAACCCGGCGAGACAAGGCCGTCGTGTTCGCACCCAGCGGGAAGGCCGCGGTGACCTACCGCGTCGAACTCGGGGTGTGCCTCGCGAGCGGTGATCCGATCGGCAACCCCGAGGCGTGGTCGCACGCCATCGACGAATGGCTCGATCTCGCCCGCGCCTACGGATGGACACCGGCGGTGATGGGAGCGAGCGAGGACGGTGCGACCGCCTACCACCGTGCGGGCCTGAACGCGCTGCAACTCGGCGACGAAGCCGTCTTGCACACCCGCGACTTCAGTCTCGGCGGACGCGACATGCGACCGGTGCGGCAGGCCGTCAACCGTGCCCGCAAACACGGTGTGACCGCAAGGATCATGCGCCACCGCGAACTGTCGCCCGTCGAACTGTCGGCCGCGATCCAGCGCGCCGACGCCTGGCGCGACACCGAGAACGAGCGCGGATTCTCGATGGCCCTCGGCCGGCTCGGCGATCCGCTCGACGGCGACTGCCTGCTCGTCGAAGCGGTCTCGGACGGCAAGGTCGTCGCGATGCTCTCGCTCGTGCCGTGGGGAGCGGACGGGGTGTCGCTCGACCTCATGCGCCGCGACCCACAGGCCCCCAACGGGGTCGTCGAACTCATGGTGTCCGAACTCGCCTCACGGGGCACCGAGTTCGACATCGAGCGGATCTCGTTGAATTTCGCAGTCTTCCGATCGGTGTTCGAGGAGGGCGCGAGGATCGGCGCCGGGCCGATCCTGCGGTTGTGGCGGTCGATCCTGTTGTTCTTCTCCCGGTGGTGGCAGCTCGAGGCGCTGTACCGGTCCAACGTCAAGTACCACCCCGAGTGGGTGCCGCGCTTCCTGTGTTTCCGCGACAACCGGCTCATCCCGCGGGTCGCGCTCGCCTCGGCGATCGCCGAGGGCTTCCTCACCCTTCCCACCTTCGGCCGCCGGAACGCCCGGCAACACACGGGAACACATTCGGCATTCCCCGAGGACCAGGAGGTCGCGGCCGCACTGCACGACGACGGCAGCGCACCCGACGGCGGGCTCGGCGACGGTACGCCGGTCGTCGCGCACGGGCGGCGCCGTCCCGAGCAGGTCCAGGTACGTATGGACACCCTGCAGCGGATCGTCGAGCATGGGGTCGATCCCTACCCGGTCGCACATCCTCCGACCCACACCGCGGCCGAGGCTCGGGTCACGAAGTCCGGCACCGCCGTGACCGTGGCGGGACGGCTCCTGCGCATCCGCAACTTCGGCGGTGTGCTGTTCGCGGTACTGCGCGACTGGTCGGGCGACATCCAGATCCTCGTCGACCGGCACCGTGTTGCCGGGCAACGCTTCCTGTTCGACCTCGGCGACCTCGTGGAGGTCTCCGGGGAGATGGGACGCAGCCGCACCGGGGAGATCTCGGTGCTCGCCGATTCGTGGCGCATCGACGGTAAGTGCCTGCACCCGCTGCCCGACAAGTACCACGGCCTCGTCGACCCCGAGGCCCGCGTACGGCAGCGCTATCTGCACCTCGCGATCGACCGCGGGGCACGTGATCACCTCGCGGCCCGCAGCGCCGTCGTGCGATCGTTGCGCGACGAACTGCAGGCACGTGGTTATCTGGAGGTCGAGACCCCCATCCTGCAGTCGGTGCACGGCGGCGCGAACGCGGCACCGTTCGTCACGCACATCAACGCCTACGACGCCGACCTGTACCTGCGGATCGCCCCGGAGCTGTACCTGAAACGACTGTGCGTCGCCGGCATGGCGAAGGTCTTCGAGATCGGCCGCGTGTTCCGCAACGAAGGTGCGGATTTCAAGCACAACCCGGAGTTCACGATCCTCGAGGCATACGAGGCGCACAGCGACTACGAGAAGATGCGGGTCCTCGCGCGGGAACTGATCCAGGCGGCGGCACGCGCGGCGCACGGTCGCGAGATCATCCTGCGGCCCGGACCCGACGGCACGCCGATCGAGATCGACATCTCCGGCGAGTGGCCGGTCGAGACCTTCCACGATGCGATCTCCGAGGCACTCGGAACGTTCGTCGACGCGCAGACTCCCGTCGAGGTCCTGCGACGCCTGTGCGACGAGCACGAGATCCCCTACAACCCCGCCTGGGACGCCGGTGCCACCGCGCAGGAGATGTACGAGCACCTCGTGGAATCGAAGACCACCTTCCCCACCTTTTACACCGACTTCCCGACCTCGGTGTCGCCGCTGACCCGCCCCCATCCCCGCAAGCCGGGTGTCGCGGCGAAGTGGGATCTGGTGGCGTGGGGTGTCGAACTGGGAACCGCCTACAGCGAACTCACCGATCCCCTCGACCAGCGTGCCCGCCTCACCGAGCAGTCGCTGCTCGCCGCAGGTGGCGACGAGGAGGCGATGGAACTCGACGAGGAATTCCTCGGAGCACTCGAGTACGCGATGCCGCCCACCGGTGGCCTCGGTATGGGTGTCGACCGGATCGTGATGCTCGTACTCGGCGGCAGCATCCGCGAGTCGCTGGCGTTCCCCTTCACGAAGCCGAGACGCTCCTGACGGGTGGTTTCACGTGAAACCGGGACACCTGGCATCGTGAGGTCGTGCAGCTACTCCTGATCCGCCACGCCGAGCCGAACAACGCCCGCGCCGAGACCGGCGTCGCCGATCCGCCGCTCACCGAGTCCGGTCGCCTCCAGGCTTCGCGGTTGCCGGATGCGCTGTCGCCGTACACCATCACGCGATTGTTCTCCAGCCCGCAGCTGCGGGCCCTGCAGACCGCGGAACCCGTCGCCGAACACCGCGGCCTCGACGTGAAGACGGCGGAGGACATCGCCGAGTACGACTACGGGCACGACCACTACTTCACCATCGACGCCGCGAAGGACGTCGCACCCGCCGCGTACAAGCGCATCCTCGCAGGTCACCTGCCCGACTTCGTCGATGCCGACGACTTCCGCACCCGCGTGCTGCGAGGGATCGACCACGTGGTGGACACGTGCGACCATTCCGAGACCGTGGCGCTGTTCGTCCACGGTGGGGTCGTGAACATCGTGCTGCAGCACCTGCTCGACCTGCCCCGGCCCCTGATGTTCCCCATCGAATACGCGTCGGTGACGCGCATCCTCGTCTCACGCAGCGGAGCGCGCCGCGTCGCCTCGATCAACGAGACGGGCCACGTGCGCGACACCCTGCGGGTCTGATCGGGCAGGACCAGAACGCCGACGTGATCTTCGGCGTACAGGATTGATACGGTCACCGCCGGAGGTGGCACCGGATGGATGCGGACAGGATCGACGAGCTCGTGCAGGGCGGCATACGGACACAGGACGAGCTCGAAGCCGTCCTGGGCATTCCGCACCCGGCGATCGTCGACAAGGCACGGCCCCACCTGACTCCGCTGATCAGGCATTTCCTGTCGCTGGCGCGGTTCTTCACGATCGCCACCGCCGACGCCGTCGGCAACTGCGACTGCTCTCCGCGCGGCGATCTCGAATCGGCGGTACTCGCGCTCGACGACCACACCATCGCGTTGCCCGACCGGCCCGGCAACCGACGCGCCGATTCCTACCGGAACATCCTCGAGAACCCCCACGTCGGGCTGCTGTTCTTCGTCCCCGGCGACGAAGAGGTCCTGCGGATCAACGGCCGCGCCACCCTGTCGACAGACCCGGACCTGCTCGGGAAGCTGTCGCTGCAGAACAAGCCGGCACAGCTGGCCGTGATCGTGCAGATCGACGAGGTCTTCCTGCACTGCGCCCGGGCACTGCTCCGCGCCAGGTTGTGGGATCCGTCGACCTATCCCGACCGCGCGGCGGTGCCCTCGATGCGCGACATGCACGCCGAACTCCACTCGATCGAGATTCCGGCCGACGCCGAGCAGGGCAAGCGCGAACTCTATCGCGAGTTCCTGTACTGACTGCTCCTGTCATGCCCATACGCGCCGAGTGCGTCACGATGGTGTGGTGACCTCTCGGATCGCACAGATGCGCCGCTGGCGCGCCGGCGCTGCACTACGCAGCCGTCTGCGCGACCTGACCGGCACCCTCGTCGTCGTCACCGGCGGCGGTAGCGGGATCGGACGGGCCTCCGCGCTGGCCTTCGCCGCCGAAGGTGCCATCGTGGTCGTCGCCGACAAGGATCTCGACAGCGCCCGCGAGACGGTGGCGCTGGTGAACGTCCCGGCTCCCGGCGCCGGAGGCTCGGAGGCCGTCTTCGGCGGTGGCGCTCACGCCTACGAACTCGACGTCTCCGACCAACAGCAGGTCCGGGAGTTCGCGCAGACCGTCCGCGAGCGGCACGGGGTGGCGGACGTTCTCGTCAACAACGCCGGTGTCGGTGTCATCGGCGCGTTCGCCGACACCCCACAGAGCGTTTTCGAGCACGTGATGGACGTGAACTTCTGGGGCGTGGTCTACGGCTGCCGCGCCTTCGCGGAACAGATGACCGAACGCGGTACCGGGGGGCACATCGTGAACGTCTCATCGGCGGCGGCGTTCATGCCGCAACGCAATCTCGCCGCCTACTCGACGAGCAAGGCCGCAGTGTTCATGTTGTCGGAGTGCCTGCGCGCCGAGTTGCTCGAACACGGCATCGGCGTGACCGTGGTGTGCCCCGACCTGGTCGACACCAACCTCGTCCGGACGGCCGAGTACGTCGCACCGAACCGGGACGTGCGGGCCGCGCGTCGCACCCGCACGCTCGCGATGTACCGGCGCCTGCATATCGCGCCGGAGAAGGTGGCCGAGGAGATCGTCGGGGCGGTCCGTCACAATCGGCCAGTGGTGACCGTCGCTCCGGGTGCGAAGGTCCGTAAGTGGCTGATGCGCTTCGCACCCCGAGTCATGCGCGTGGGCGCCCGATTCGACATCGACTGATTGTTCGATGTCGACCGGGCGGCCGATGGTCAGGCCTTCGAAGCGATCCAGTCGCGCAGCCACCGCGTTGCGGTGGTTCCGCGATCGTCGACCACGTAGTTGGAGTAGTCCTGGTGGATCTGCGATTCGTAGAAGGTGCGGATCTTCGTCTCGCGCAACTCGTTCGCCTCGGGTGTGAGCTGCAGCTGCAGCATCGGGATACCGCCGGCGGTCATGATGTCGTCGTAGAGGGTGCTCGCCTCGTCGCGGTAATTCTCGAGCTGCTCGAACGGGCTTCCTGCCGAGATGGCAAGGAAGCCGGCCATACGCGTGACGAAGTCCTCCGGCGGAGTCGAGCAGTAGAGGTCGCCCACCGCACAGATGGTGCGCACGTTGGGCGTGACGAATCCGAAGCCTCCTGCGCGGGCGCCTCCCGCACCGGCGCCGGCGGCGGGCGGGCCGACGAACGGGTCGAGTTCGGAGCGACGCGGGTCGGACAGCAGGCCCACCGCGACGAGCCGGTGCGGACCGACCACTCCCAGGCCGGTGCCGATCTCGGCGGCGAGATCGCCTGCGGCGTCGGCACCCTGGCTGTACCCGACGAGGGCGAAGTTCGTGAGCGGGCACCGCTCGGCCGTCGCCGCGATGATTCCGCGGGCATTGTCGACGGCGCGGTTGCGGGAGGCCGCGTACACGTCGCCTTCCCACGGGAAGGCCGTGGCCGGATATACGACGTAGTCGACGCGGGATCCGGCGGGCAACCCGGACGTGACCTGGGCGAGCATGCCGTTTCCGCGAGCGGGGTCGGGAGTATTCGAGGTCTCCCAGGTTCCCGGTACCGCGATCACGTTCAACGTCGGGCATCCCGGCGGATTCGCTTGCGCCGCAGGCATTGCCACGAACACTGCTGCGCACGCCGCCACTGCGGCCACCGTTGCCGCCCACGCTCTTCTCATAGCCATGCCCCCGCCCCGCTACTGTCCTGGTGCCGAACCCTCCCCGGCAGTATCGAGTAGAAGGATGACATACTCGTGAACTGCGTGTGATGTATCCGAGTCCGGAACGTTGTGACGACGATTCGAGCGGTGTCAGCCGCGGACGACGGTCACCTGTCCCCCGCCGATGTTCGTCACGAAGACGTTGCCCGTCCCGTAGTCGATCGCGGTTCCCGGCACGGGACGCTCGACCACGCTCCCACCGGCGGTCGGCACGGGTTCCGCAACGACGATGTCGGGCCCGAAGAGGTTTGTCACATAGATGTTTCCGCTGAACGGATCGGTGATCACCGCACCCGGCGGAGGCGGCGGGGGTGCCGGAAGCTCCGGCGGCGCCATCGCACGATCGACGACCGTGACGCCTCCCGTCCCGACGTTGGTGACGAACACGCCGTCGGTTCCCGCGTCGAGGATCATCTCGGGCATACCCGGGATCGGCGCGGGTGCGGCGGCCTCGGCGGGCTCGGGCGTGACCTCCGTCCGGCGCACCGTGACCGCACCGGTACCGACGTTGGTGACCGCGACGTTGCCGAGACCGCCGTCGACCCGCATCTCGACGATCGCGGTGGAGACCTCCGTGCGGCCCGGGACGCGTCCCTCGGGATGCGTGACGGTCACCGTGCCGGGGCCGACATTGGTGATGCACGCGTTGCCGGCGCCGCCCTGCAACCCGAGGAGCCGGGGGCCGTCGAAGCCGAACACCGGTGGGACGGGCTCGGCTCCGTCGACGGAGACGAGGCCGCCGCCGTTCCGGATGCATGCGCCCGCAGGGTCGGCGGCCGCAGCAGGAGCCGCCGTGACGGCGGCAACGGCGGCACCCACACCCATCACGACCGTCGCCAGTGCACGTCTCGTAGCCGTCATGCGCAGAACCATAACGGTTGAGGCGTCCGGCGACACGGAAATGTCACAAGCGCAGCGCGTCCTCCGGTCCATCGGCCCCTCGTCGACGCCCGGCCCGGTGCGAATCTCTCGCGACTCCTCGAACCGGAACCGACCCTCGCGCACCAGCGCAGACACCACACGGGGCGCGATCGGCCGGAAACATCTCCGGAAAATCGCGCCCCGCGTCAGCAGATACGAGCGCTCAGCGCTGTGACACCCGAGCGCTCAGCGCTGTGACACCCGAGCGCTCAGCGCTGCGGAACAGTGCTGGTCGTGATCGGCACCGGCAGCGCCGACTCGCCCTCGAGGAAGCTGTCCACCGCAGCGGCGCACGCGCGACCCTCGGCGATCGCCCAGACGATGAGCGACTGCCCGCGTCCCATGTCGCCGGCGACGAAGACACCCTCGACGTTCGTGGCCCACTCCGTCGAGCGGGCGACGTTGCCGCGCTGATCGAAGTCGACACCGAGATCGGTGAGCAGGCCCGGCTTCTCGGCACCCGTGAAGCCCATCGCGAGCAGCACCAGATCGGCCTCGAGCTCGAAGTCGCTTCCTTCGACCTTCTGGAAGCGACCGTCGGCCATCTTCACCTCGTGCGCCTTCAGTGCGGTGACCTTGCCGTCCTTGCCGAGGAATTCTTCGGTGTTGACGGAGAAGACACGCTCGCCGCCCTCCTCGTGTGCCGACGAGACGCGGTACATGAGGGGGTAGGTCGGCCACGGGGTCGAGTCGGCTCGCTGTTCCGGCGGCCGCGGCATGATCTCGAACTGGTGGACGCTCGCCGCACCCTGACGGTGCGAGGTGCCGAGGCAGTCGGCACCGGTGTCGCCGCCGCCGATGATGACGACCTTCTTGCCCTCGGCCGTGATGGTCGGGGCCGGCAGGTCGCCGAGCTGCACGCGGTTGGCGATCGGCAGGAACTCCATCGCCTGATGGATGCCGTCGAGTTCGCGGCCGGGGATCGGCAGATCACGGGCGACGGTCGCGCCGCCGGCGAGCACCACGGCGTCGAACTGCTCGCGCAGTTCGTCGGCGGTGATGTCGACACCGACGTTCACGCCCGGCTTGAAGACGGTGCCCTCGGCCTCCATCTGCGCGAGACGGCGGTCGATGAAGCGCTTCTCCATCTTGAACTCGGGGATGCCGTAACGGAGCAGACCGCCGATACGGTCGGCCCGCTCGAACACCGTCACCGAGTGACCGGCACGCGTGAGCTGCTGTGCCGCAGCCAGTCCCGCAGGACCGGAACCGACGACGGCCACCTTACGGCCGGTGAGCTTCGACGGCGGGACCGGCTTGACGCGGCCCTCGTCGAACGCCTTCTCGATCAGTTCGACCTCGACCTGCTTGATGGTCACCGGGTCCTGGTTGATGCCGAGCACGCACGACGCCTCACAGGGCGCCGGGCAGAGCCGGCCGGTGAACTCGGGGAAGTTGTTCGTGGCGTGGAGACGCTCGATGCCGTCCTCCCACTTGCCCTTGTAGGCGAGGTCGTTCCACTCGGGGATGAGATTTCCGAGCGGGCAACCGTTGTGGCAGAAGGGGATACCGCAGTCCATGCAACGGCTCGCCTGGGTCTGGAGGGTCTCGAGCGGAAACGGCTCGTAGACTTCCTTCCAGTCGAGGAGCCGCAGCGGGACGGGCCGGCGAACCGGCGTCTCGCGGGAACCGTGCTTGAGGAAACCGGTGGGATCAGCCACGAGCAGCCTCCATGATCGCCTCGTCCACGTTCGCACCACGGATGGTGGCGTCCTTGATAGCCATGAGTACCTTCTTGTAATCGCGAGGCATGACCTTCGCGAAGTGGCTGACCTGTTGTGACCAGTCGGCCAGGATGCGGGCTGCGACCTCGGAGCCCGTTTCGTCACGATGCCGTTCGACGGCGCCCTTGAGCCAGGCGAAGTCCTCACCCGCGAGATCCTCGAGGTCGACCAGCTCGGTGTTCAGGTTGTTCTCGAAGTCCTTGTCCGGGTTGTACACGAAGGCGACGCCACCGGACATACCCGCACCGAAGTTGCGGCCGGTCTTGCCGAGGATGACGACCTTGCCACCCGTCATGTACTCGCAGCCGTGGTCGCCGACGCCTTCGACGACGGCCGTGGCTCCGGAATTACGGACCGCGAAGCGCTCGCCCGCGATGCCGCGGATGAGAACTTCCCCCGCGGTGGCACCGAACAGGATCACGTTGCCGGCAATGATGTTGTCCTCGGGCACGAAGCCCTCGGCGGCGTTGTGCGGCGGACGCACGACGATGCGGCCACCCGACAGGCCCTTGCCGACGAAGTCGTTCGCGTCGCCGTTGAGCCGCATCGTGATACCGCGCGGGACGAACGCACCGAAGCTGTTGCCGGCCGAACCCGTGAAGGTGATGTCGATCGTGTCGTCCGGCAACCCTTCCGCACCGTACTTCTTGGTGAGCTCGTGGCCGAGCATCGTGCCGACGGTGCGGTTGACATTGGTGATCGGGGTGTCGAACGAGATCGCCGTACCCGACTCCAGAGCCGGCTGCGCCTTTGCGATCAGCTCGTTGTCGAGCGCCTTGTCCAGGGCGTGGTACTGCTCCTTGGTGCAGTACATGTCCTGCTCGCCGAAGATCGGGGAGGTGATCTTCTCGAGCAGCGGCGACAGATCGAGCTTCGACGCGCGGTAGTGCTCGACGGCCTTGCGGGTGTCGAGGACGTCCACCTGGCCGATGGCCTCGTCGAGGCTGCGGAAACCGAGCTCGGCGAGGTACTCGCGCACCTCTTCGGCGATGTAGAGCATGAAGTTCTCGACGAACTCGGGCTTGCCGGTGAACCGCTTGCGCAGCACCGGGTTCTGCGTCGCGACACCCACGGGGCAGGTATCGAGATGGCAGACGCGCATCATGATGCAGCCCGAGACCACCAGCGGTGCGGTCGCGAAACCGAACTCCTCGGCACCGAGGAGCGCGGCGACGACCACGTCGCGGCCGGTCTTCATCTGGCCGTCGACCTGCACGACGATGCGGTCGCGCAGTCCGTTGAGCATGAGGGTCTGCTGGGTCTCGGCCAGACCGATCTCCCAGGGAGCACCCGCGTGCTTGAGGGAGGTCAGCGGCGACGCGCCGGTACCACCGTCGTGACCGGAGATGAGCACGACGTCGGCGTGTGCCTTCGACACACCCGCGGCGACCGTGCCGACACCGAGCTCGGAGACCAGCTTCACGTGGATGCGGGCCTGC
>NZ_AJVB01000030.1:0-19914 GCF_000278445.1 Rhodococcus sp. R1101 | reverse complement strand
GGCCGATCATCGATTCCACACCCGGCACATCGGGGACGCGGCCGGAGACGATCGCACCGAAGACGACATCGGTTCTGCCGGTGAGCGATCCGACGAGAAGCCCCCAGGCGGTCTGCACGAGCCCGTTGACCGTGACACCCTGCGCGCGGCTCGCCTCGACCAGTCGCCGCGACAGTCCGCCGGGCACCGCGACCGTCAGTTCGGCCGGAAATTCCGGTCGCAGCGCCGTACCGGACGGTGCGACCAGCGTGGGTTCGTCCACGCCGTCGAGCAGTTCGCGCCACACCTCGACACCGGCCGCGACGTCCTGTGCACCGAGCCAGGTGAGGTAATCCGAGAACGGGACCACCGGCGGGAGTCCGGCGGTGGATCCGCCGGCGGCGTAGAGCTGCAAAAGTTCCTGCACGAGCAACGGTGTGGACCAGCCGTCGGAGACGAGATGGTGCATCGTGAACAGCAGTCGCGCCCGTGACGGCCCGGCGACCACCAGCGTGAAGCGCACCAGGGGTGCGGCCGCGAGATCGAATCTGCGGGTGCGGTCGGCAGCGAGGAGTGCCGCCACCCGTGTGTCGAGTTCGTCGGACCCGACCGCCCCGAGATCGACGACCTCCCAATGCGGTACGGCGGTACGACGGACGACGCCGATCGGTTCGTCCGCTGCGCCGAGTCGATAGCCGGTGCGCAGCACGGCGTGCCGGCCGACGAGTGCACGCACCGAGCGCTGCATGGTATCGGCGTCGACGTGACCGTCGAGGGCGAGGTCGGTCTGCATCGTGTAGACGTCGACGCCCTCTGCGCCACTGCCCGATGCCGACGGTTCGTCCAGTCCGGCCAGGAAGTACATGCCGCGCTGCAGGGGTGTCAGCGGAACGACGTCCTCGATACCGCCGGGGTTCTCACCGTGCAGTGTGAGGACCTCGTCGACGGACAGACCGGGCGCCGTGAGCATCGACGGCACCGGGGCGCCGACGGTTCCGCTCGCCACCGTGTCCGTGAGGAGGTGCAGCGCCGCGAGCCAGCGTTGCCCGATCCGGTGGGCGCGGTCGGAGTCGAGTGCACCGGTGGCGTAGGTGAACACCGCCGAGAGAGCGGGTCCGTCCGGTCCGTCCTCGGTGATCGCGTTGACGTCGAGGACGTGGTCGAGGGGCATGGCCGGATCGACGGAACCGCCGAGCGCGGCCACCTCGGGTGCGGCCGACCACGCGGAGTCGGTGGTCTCGCCGAGGGTCATCCGGCCGAGATAGTTGAACATCACCTCCGGGGCGCGGTAACCGTCGAACCGCTCGCGGTCGTCGCCGAGGAAACGCAGGAGACCGAATCCGATCCCGTTGTCGGGTATCCGCTTCAGCGACTCGGCGGCATGGGCGACGGCCCGGAGCGGATCGTGCCCCTCGAGGGTGTATGCACCGCCCAGTTCGACGGTCACGGGATACAGCGAGGTGAACCATCCGACGGTGCGCGAGAGGTCCGCATCCGGCACGATCTGTTCCTCACGGCCGTGGCCCTCGAGGTGCACGCGCAGAGCGGATCCGCCGCACACGTCGGTGACGGCGAAGGTGAGGGCAGCGAGCAGCACGTCGCCGGTGCCGATACCGAAGGCGGCCGGCACGGAGGTGAGGATGCGTTCGGTGACCTCGACGGGCACGTCGACCTCGATCGACGCCGAGCTCGACACGGTGTCGCGCCGGGGGTCCAGGGCACGGGTTCCCACGGCGGGGGTGTCGCCGGCGGTGACAGCGGATTCCCAGATCGGCCACGATCCGGTGATCCGGTCGGATGCGGCCGCCTCGACGAGCGATTCCGCCCACTCCCGGAAGGACGTACCGGTGTCCTCCGGAGCGGGAGTCTCTCCACGGGCGGCCGCTGCGACGGCATCGGCGAGGTCGGGCACCAGGATCCGCCAGGACACCCCGTCGACGACGAGGTGATGCGCGACGACGACGATGCGCCCGGCCTGCTGCGGTCCCGGGTCGAGGAAGGCCACACGGAGCATGACCCCGGCCTCGGGGTCGAGTGCGTCGACGGCCTCCGACGACACTTCAGCGATGAGATCGTTCCACGGAATCTGTTCCGTGGTCGAGAGATCCACTCGCCGGACGAGCGTCGCGGCCTCCGGGATGCCCTCGGGCACGATCCATGTCGCACCGCGACGAGTACGCCCCGACGGTCCCGCGTCGCCGACGGTGAACCGCGAGCGCAGCATCGGGTGGGCCGCGAGCAGTGCCTGTACGCCGGTGACCAGATCGTTCTCCCGCAGGCCGGTGGGGGCGACGAGCACCCGCGACTGGGTGAAGCGGCGGAGCGACTCGAACGATCCGGAGGCGAGCGATTCGTGGACGATCGGGGTGACGGGCACCGTGCCGGTCGCCGCCGTGCGAGGTCGCCGAGGTTCGTCGGCGGGTGTCTCGCACGCCGCGGCGAGCCCGGCCGCAGTGCGCAGCTCGAAGACCTGACGGGCCGTCACGCGCACCCCGGCGCCGCGCAACCGCGACACCAGCTGGATGGAGACGATCGAATCGCCACCGAGGGCGAAGAAGTCGTCGTGGACACCGACGCGGTCGAGGCCGAGAACGTCGGCGATGGTGGCGCACAGCGTCCGTTCGGTCTCGGTGCGCGGTTCCCCGGCACCGGCCAGTGCCGAGAAATCCGGTTCGGGCAGTGCCTTCCGGTCGACCTTGCCGTTGGCCGTGAGCGGGAGGACAGGAAGTGCGACGACGACGGCGGGCACCATGTAGTCGGGCAGCCGATCGGCGAGCGCGGCCCGTACCGCGGCGGCGTCGGGTTCGCCGCCGACGATATAGCCGACGAGCCGGGTCGTTCCCCGGTCGTCGGTGTGCGCGACGACCACGGCGTTCCGTACGGACGGATGCGCGGTGAGTGCGGTTTCGATCTCGCCGAGTTCCACGCGGAAGCCGCGGATCTTGACCTGGTCGTCGTCGCGGCCGATGTAGTCGAGCGTGCCCGCCTCCGTCCAGCGCACGACGTCACCGGTGCGGTACATGCGGGCCCCGGCGGGTCCGTAGGGGTCGGCGACGAAACGTCCCGCCGTGAGGTCGTGCCGGCCGAGATAGCCTCGGGCGACGCCGTTTCCGGAGACGTACAGTTCACCGGCCACACCGGCGGGAACGGGTCGCAGCCAGTGGTCCAGTACACGCACGCTCGTGCCGGGGGTGGGACCCCCGATCGTCACGGTGTCCCCGGCGATGCGCGCCGAGGTCGCGTCGACGGTGCATTCGGTGGGTCCGTAGCAGTTCGTCGCCACCACACCGCTCGCGGCGAGTCGCTGCCACAGCGCGGTGCTCACCGCTTCACCGCCCACGGTGACGGTCGCGGGGATGTGCCCGCCGGGTTCGAGGAGTCCGGCGTCGAGCAGCCGGTTCATGAGGACGGGCACAGTGTCGACGTAGTCGATGCCGCGGGTGCGCACGTAGTCGACGATGTGGTCGACGTCGGCGCGGTACTCGTCGGGAAGCACGTGCAGCACATGGCCTTCGAAGAGCCAGGTGAGGGCGGCCACCGCCGAGTCGAAGGCGAACGGGTAGGTGAGCAGGACGTGCCACTGCCCGCCACGTGGTGTGCGGCCTGCGCACTGCATGGGGCCGACGCGTTGCGCGGCGTGCAGGTCGGCGAGGTTGGCGTGGGTGACGGCCACGCCCTTCGGAAGCCCCGTCGATCCGGAGGTGTAGACGACGTAGGCCAGATGGCCGGGACGGAGCGGAGCGCGCCGGTCCGCATCCGTGAGCGGGGTGGCCGGCAACGCCGAGAGGGCGGACTCGACGTCCGGGTCGTCGAGGGTGAGCACGTCGACGCCGTCGAGCACGTCCCCGAGACTCGCGCACACGGCCCGAGTGGTGATCACCAGTCGCGGCGCGGCGTCGGTGATCATGTGTTTCAGCCGGTCGGCGGGATAGGACGGGTCGAGCGGCAGGTAGCCGCCTCCGGCGGTGAGGACGGCAGCGATCGCGTCGACCGTGACGCCGGTCCGGGGCAGAGCGAGACCGACCCGGTCGTCGGGTCGCACCCCGCGGTCGACGAGCAACCTCGCCAGTCGTGCCGAAGCCGCGCCGAGTTCACCGAACGACGATTCCTGCTCACCGAACACCACCGCGGGGCGGTCCGTGTCGACGGTGAACCGTTGCGAGAGCAGGTCGGCGACGGTGCCGGTCGACGGTGCCGCGGGGGCGGTGGCCCAGGTGCCCAGTACGCGTTCCCGTTCCACGGGCGGCAGGACGTCGAGGTCGGCGACGCGGCCGTCGGGCCGGGCGCACAGCGCCTCGAGGATCGCGACGAGGCGGGCGCCCAGTGCAGTCGCCTCGTCCGAGTCGATCAGCGACGGGCGGTGATCGAGCTTGACGACGAGCCGGTCCGACATGCCGGCCGTGAGGACCAGCGGATAGTTGGTGGCGTCGCGTCCGTCGACACCGGTGATCGTCACTCCTCCGGCGCGCTGCGCCCGTTCGAGGGCGTCGCGGTCGACGGGATAGCTCTCGAACACGGTGAGAGTGTCGAACAGTTCACCGATCCCCACCGCGCGCTGCACGTCGGACAGGCCGAGATACTGGTGATCGACGGTGCGCGACTGCTCGAGCTGCACGCGGCGCAGCAACTCGGCGACGGTCGCGGCGGGATCGAGCCGCACCCGCACCGGCACGGTGTTGATGAACAGCCCGACCATCGACTCCACGCCGACGAGCTCCGGCGGGCGACCCGAGACCGTCGCACCGAAGACGATGTCGTCGCGGCCGAGCAGACCGGAGAGGAGCATCGCCCACGCGGTCTGCAGCACCGTGTTGAGGGTGACCCCGATGGTGCGGGTGAGTTCCGACAGCGTCGCGCCGAGTTCCTCCGGGACCGCCACGTCGAGTTCGTCGCAGCGTTCCGACGAGCGGGTCGCGCCCGGCGGGGCCACGAGCGACGGTTCGCCGACGCCGTCGAGCGCCTCGCGCCACAGCGTTCGGGCCGCCTCCTGGTCCTGTTGCCCGAGCCACGCGAGGTAGTCGCGGTAGGGGCGCACGGACGGCAGCCCCGATGCCGATCCACCGGCGGCGTAGATCTCGAGGAGTTCGCGCACCAGGATCGGGGACGACCATCCGTCGACGACGATGTGATGCGCGGTGAACAGCAGTCGTACCTCGTCAGGGCCGAAGCGGACGAAAGTCCAACGCACGAGCGGTGGTTGCGTCGGATCGAACCACTCGTGCAGATCGTCCTCGACGATCCTCTCGAGCCGGGATTCCGCCTCGGTGCGTTCGAGACCCGACAGATCCTCGCTGCACCAGGGATTCTCCACTCCCGACACGACGAGACCCGCCGTGCGGCCGTCCTTGCGCGGGCGGAAGCAGGTACGCAGCGCCGAGTGGCGGTCGAGCAGTGCCTGGGCGGAGGCGGCCATCCGCGTCTCGTCGACCGTGCCCGACAGACGCACCACCGATTGCACCGTGTAGGCGTCGGGGTCGGTCGCATCGGTGTCGTCGGAGGTGGAGCCGGACTGCGCTGAAACGGTACTCAGGTAGAGCAGCCCTTGCTGCAGCGGTGAGAGCGGGACGATGTCTTCGAGCGCGGTGGAACGGGTCATCTGTCGCTTTCGGTATATGACGGTCGATTCGGGCACGAACGACGAACGACCCCCGCGTCGGGACGTCGGGGGCCGTTCGGCCGAGGGCGCGGGGCGGGCCCGCAGCAGCAACTACTCCCGGTTCCGGTTGGCAGGAAGCTTCTCCAACTCGGCGTCGATGGAATCGAGCGCCAGAAGGGCAGTTTCGTAGGTCGCCGCACTGGAATGCTTGACGGCGACGAGGTTGCCGGCCTTCACGGCGGGCAGATCCTGCCACAGCGGGGAGGCGAACAGTTCCTCCAGCTCCGGCGGGAGCGAACCGTCGGCCTCGACACCGTAGACGATCACGTCGGCCTCGCCGAGGTTCTCGGGCAACTGCTCGACCGACAGGTACTCGGCATGGACGGACTCGGGGTCGGTCGGCTCCCCGAAGAAGTCGAGCCCGAGATCGTCGAACAGGTTGGTGGTGTACGACGAGGCGTACTCACGGGAGAATTCACCGGGTTGGGTGCCGCACACACCGCAGACACCGGCGAACTTCAGGTCCCCGAGCGAGCCGGCGTACTTGTCGGCGATCTCGGCGGCGCGAGCCTCGTACTCCTCCTTGAACTCCCCGTAGGAGTCGCTGACGTTCGCGGCATCGGCGTACTGCTCACCGAGTTCGCGCCATTCGCCCGGGACCGTGAGTCCGACGAAGACCACCGGGGCGAGCGCCTCGAGCTTGGCCACGTCGACCTGTTCCTTCACGCGGGCCGGGACGCCCATGATGATGAGGTCGGGATCGGCGGCGGTGACGGCCTCGTAGTTGAGCTCCGAGACAGCGCCGTCGGGGGCGACCTTCGGCAGCGCCTCGTAGGCGGCCAGGGTCTCCTCGTCCATGTTGTCGAGTTCGCGGCTCCACTCGCACACGGCCGCGAGGTTCGCGCCGGCCTGGATGAGCGGGAGGGTCGCGTAACCGCAGGACACGATGCGCTGCGGGTCGGCCGGAATCTCGATGCTGCCGTTCTGCGCCTCGAAGGTACGCGTCGCCGCGGAATCGGTGCCGCTCTCGCTGTCGCTCGAACATCCCACCAGTCCGACGGCCAGCAGAGCTGCCGCGCCGAGCGCCGCGGCGCCCCGCGCGCGCTTGCGTTCCAGAACGCGCATCGTTGATCTCCCAGAGTCTCTCGCCGGGGCGCCTCGCCCCGGTCATGGTTGGTTAGGCTAACCGAAAGAGACCGTCCCGCCAAGCGCTTCGTGTCAGCCGAATTCGAGCGCGAAATCGTCGATCTCCGCTTGGTCCAGGTCGTCGAGCGTGAGGTCGGACGGCGTGAATCCTCCTGCGTCCTCGTCCGCCGAGTGCCCTGCGAGCGCACGCAACGCCGCGATCCACTCGTCGGCGAGCGCGGCGACCGTCGCCGCCGGAACGAGATCGGGGCTGTACCCGAACATTCCGCGCAACACCGGCTCGGTACCGGAATCGTCGGTGAGCACGCCGATCTCGACGGCGTGCGCGACGGGCATGTCGGCTTCGGTGGCCCCGCCGAGCACCGAACTCTCCGGGGCGCCGGCCCACGCCTGCCCCTCGGTCTCCCCCAGCGTGAACCGGCCGAGATAGTTGAATCCGATGTCCACGGCACCGGCGCTCGCGAGTTCCGGACCGCCCACGGGATCGAGGTGCCGCAGCATCCCGAACCCGATTCCGCTGTCGGGAATCTCTCGCAGCTGTTCCTTCACCCGTTTCAACGCGTCCCCCGCACTCGTTCCCCCGGCGTACGCGTCGGCGACATCGAGCCCGCCGACGTCCAGGCGCACCGGATAGAGCGTGGTGAACCAGCCCACCGTGCGCGACAGATCCGCCCCGGGAACGACCTGTTCCTCGCGGCCGTGTCCTTCGAGGTCGACCGCGATCGCCCCGTCGCCGCACACCCGCGCAGACGCCAGCGCCAATGCTGTGAGCAGGACGTCCTCGACGCCGGCACGGAACCGCTCGGGAACGGTGGTGAGCAGCGCGTCGGTGAGCTCGGACGGAACCTCGACCTGCACCTTCGCGGTCTCCGCCATGGTGTGCCGCACGGGATCCGGATCCCCGGACGCCAGACGCACGCGTCCCGCCGGTGCGAGGATCCGCCGCCACAACGACAGTTCGGATCTGCGCGCCGGCACCCCGTCGAGCAGTCCCCGTACCCAGCGGCGCAGCGACGTGCCCGCGCGCACCGGCACGACACCGTCGACCGCGCCGGCGAGATCGGGCACCAGGACGCGCCACGACACGCCGTCGACGACGAGGTGATGCACTGCGACGAACACCCGCCCCGGCGCATCGGGACCGGCATCGAAGAAGATCACGCGCACGAGCGCGCCCGCGGCGGGATCGAGTTCGGCGTACGCGGCCTCGGTCGCGGCGACGATCGCCTCCTGCAGATCGGGCGAACCCGAGACGTCCACGCGGGTCACGATGTCCGCGGCGTCGACGGAACCGACCGGGCGGACGTCGAGCACCCGCGCCTGCGGGTCGAAGACGGCCCGCAGGGCGTCGTGCGTGTCGAGCAGGGCCTGGACGCCGCCGGTCAGCCGCTCGACGGTCAGCCCCGTAGGCGCGAGGAGCAGCCGCGACTGCGCGTAGCGGGCGTAGGGTCCACCACGGTCGAGCATGTCGTGGACGATCGGTGTCGCCGGGATTTCGCCGAGTGCCGCCTCGACGTCGACCGTCCCGGGTCCGTCCTCGATTTCTGCGACGCGGGCGAGTCCCGCCGGACTGCGGTGTTCGAAGACGTGTCGTGCAGTGAACCGGATCCCGGCGGCGCGCGCCGCGGACACCAGCTGGATGGAGACGATCGAATCGCCACCGAGAGCGAAGAAGTCGTCGTCTGGACCCACGGCGTCGAGTCCGAGCACACGCGCCGTCAGCTCGCACAGGCGCTGTTCGAGTTCGTCCGCCGGCAGGCGACTCTCGGTGGCCGGGGTGAAGACCGGCTCGGGAAGTGCTCTGCGGTCGATCTTTCCGTTG
The DNA here is from genome assembly GCF_000278445.1 of Rhodococcus sp. R1101. NCBI lineage: Bacteria > Bacillati > Actinomycetota > Actinomycetes > Mycobacteriales > Nocardiaceae > Rhodococcus > Rhodococcus sp. R1101. The sequence continues at coordinate 11,371 of NZ_AJVB01000030.1, read as the reverse complement.
CGGGTGACCGGCAGTTCGTCGAGCACGACCGTGACGGCGGGAACCATGTGGCCGGGCAGCCGGTCGGCGACGTACACCCGCAGGGTGTCGGGGTCGGTGGTCCCGGCCGCATAGGCGACGAGTCGCTTGCGACCCGGTTCGTCCTCGCGGACCACGACCGCCGCGGCACTCACTGCGGGGTGGCCGCCGAGCACGGTCTCGATCTCGCCGAGTTCGATGCGGAAGCCGCGGATCTTCACCTGGTCGTCGGTGCGGCCGAGGTAGTCGAGCACCGGGCCGTCGGTGCCGGAGATCCTCCAGCGCACCAGATCGCCGGTGCGGTACAGACGCTCGCCGTCGGCGCCGAAGGGGTCGGCCACGAACCGGCCCGCAGTCTGCGCATGTCGGCCGAGATAGCCGCGGGTGACGTGCGGGCCGCCGACGTACAGTTCACCGGCGACGCCCGGGGGTACCTGCCGGAGGTACGCGTCGAGGACGTACACCCGGCCGCCGTGGATCGGCGTTCCGATGTTCGGGGCGCTGCCCGGGGAGAGTACGACGCCGGTCGCGTCGACGGTACATTCCGTCGGACCGTACATGTTGCTCACGCGCACATCGGTTTCCGCGGCGAGCTGCGACCACAGCTCACCCGGGACGGCCTCACCGCCGAGCACCATCGACTCGGGACGGTGCGGCGCGGCGGGGTCGAGGAGTCCCTCGGCGAGCAGGCGACCGGCGAGCACCGGACCGCAGTCGAGTGCGTCGATGCGGTGCCCCCGGACGTACCGGACGATCCCCTCGGCATCGGCCATGAGGTCCTCGGCGAGTACGTGCACGGTGTGGCCGCCCAGCATCGCGAGGAGGGGTTCGACGGACGAGTCGAACGCGAAGGTGTAACTCAGCAGCACGGCGCGGCGGCGCACCGCGGGATCGCCGACGGTGCGGGTGCGCACCGTCTCCCACAGGTTCACGACACCGCGATGCGGCACCACCACGCCCTTCGGGGTGCCGGTCGAGCCGGAGGTGTACACGAGATAGGCGGTGGTGTCCGGGTGCACGACCGGCAGGTGCACGTCCGGGCCGGGGCCGGTGATCGATCCGGCCGCGTCGACGTCGAGCACGACGCCCACACCCGCGTCGCGGAGCATGAACTCGTTCCGGTCGGCCGGTTGCTCCGGGTCGAGCACCAGATAGGCCGCTCCCGACTTCCACACGCCGAGGATCGCCGCGACCAGCACCGCCTCCCGCGGAAGGCTCAGTCCCACGACATCCTCCGGACCCATGCCGTTCGCGACGAGGTGACGGGCGATCCGGTCGGACCACGCATCGAGGTCGCGGAAGGTCAGACGGCTCGACGGCGTGACCAGCGCGGTCTCCTCGCCGTAGCGCTCCACGGTGCGGGCGAACAGTGCGGGCAGGCTCCGCGGTCCGGACCGATCCGGGAGCGCGGTCGCATCACCGGCGCGCAGCACCTCACGCTCGGAGGCGGTGAGCAGAGCGAGCTGCGAGAGCCTCGCGTCCGGATCGGCGCACACCGCGGCGAAGGCCCGCTCGACCCGCGCGGCGAAGGCCGCGGCGGACGACTCGTCGAACAGGTCGCGGGCGTACTCGACGCGCACGCACAAACCACCGTCGGATTCCTCGATGACGCCGAAGGTGAGGTCGAACATCGCGGTGTCGTTCGCGACGAACGAGGGTGTGGGCGTCAGACCGTCGAATCCCGTGATCGCCGGCGGGCTCTGGTACTGCACCATCACCTGGAACAGGGGGTGCCGGGCCGCGCTGCGCTCGGGGTTGAGGGTCTCCACGACGCGGTCGAACGGGACGTCCTGGTGCGAGTACGCCGCGACGTCGGTGTCCTTGATCCGGGCGAGCAGCTCCCGCACGGTGGGGTCGCCCGAGAGGTCGGTGCGCAGCACCACCATGTTGACGAAGAAGCCGACGAGGTCGTCGAGTTCCGGGGCGGGCCGTCCCGCGGTGGGCGATCCGAGCGGGATGTCCTCGCCCGCACCGCTGTGCGAGAGCGCGAGCGCGACCGCCGCGTGCACCATCATGAACATCGTGGTGCCGGTCGCGCGTGCGGCCTCCCGGATCCCCGCCGCACGATCGGCCGGGATCCGGTGTTCGACACCGCCGCCCGCATAGGACGCCACGGCCGGGCGCGGGCGGTCGGCGGGAAGGCCGAGTTCGGCAGGGAGACCGTCGAGCTCCTCGCGCCAGAACGCGAGTTGCCGTGCGGAGAGCGAGTTCTCGTCGTCCTGGTCACCGAGCAGTTCGCGTTGCCAGATCGCGTAGTCGGCGTACTGCACGGGCAACGGTGCAGGCTCATGCGAGTCGCCGCGTACGTGCGCGGAGTAGAAGGTGCCGAGATCGCGCAGCAGCAGCGGTGTGGACAGTTCGTCGCTCGCGATGTGGTGGGCGAGCACGAGCATCACGTGCTCGTCGGGCGCCATCGTGAACAACCGGATCCGCAACGGCATCTCGCGTTCGAGATCGAACGCGTGCCGAGCCTCGGAATGCAGGCGCCCGGCGAGCGCGTCGCGGTCGACGGTCTCGACCGCGAAGGGAACGGCGACCCCGGCAACTTCTTCCACTCCGCGCACCTGCTGCATCCCCGTGCCGTCACGCTCGACGAGAACGGTGCGCAGACTCTCGTGGCGCGCGAGCACGTCGGAGACCGCCTGCCGCAACGCATCCGAGTCGACCGGTCCGTGCAGGTCCACCGTGATGGGGACGTTGTAGGTCGGGCTGGGTCCTTCCATGCGGTACATGAACCACAGGCGCTGTTGCGCATACGACAGCGGCGCAAGGGACAGGGGCGCACGGCCGGTCTCACTGCGCGGGACGAGCGCCGGCCCGGCCGGAGCGGTGGTCGCGTGGTCTCCGCAGCGCGCGGCGAGCGCGACGACCTGCGGATGATCGAAGACCGTCCGGATCGGCAACTCCACACCGAGCTCGTCACGGATGCGGGCGAGCAGTGTCGCGGCGCTGAGCGAGTGGCCGCCGAGCGCGAAGAAGTCGTCGTCCGCGCCCACCGTGTCGAGACCCAGGATGTCGGCGTAGATCCGGCACAGCGCCCGCTCGGTCTCGGTCTCCGCGGTGCGGGACGAGACCATCGAGGAGAAGTCCGGTTCGGGCAGCGCCGTGCGGTCGAGCTTGCCGTTGGAGGTCAACGGCAGCTCGTCGAGGACGACGAGCGCGGCGGGAACCATGTACCCGGGCAGGAACTCGGCGACGAGGCGGCGCGCCTCGACCGGTTCGGGCACGTCCTGACCGACGAGATAGCCGACGAGCTGCGCGGCACCGGAGGGATCGGTGCGCACCACCGTCGCCGCACGGGACACACCGGGGATGCGCAGCAGGGCGGCGTCGACCTCACCGAGTTCGATGCGGAATCCGCGGACCTTGACCTGGTTGTCGACCCGGCCGCGGTAGACGAGGCGGCCGTCCTCGGTCCACTGCACGAGGTCGCCGGTGCGGTACAGGCGGGCGTACGGACCCGAGGAGTCCGCCGAGTACGGATTCGCGACGAACCTGCTCGCGGTGAGGGCGGGCGCGTCGAGATATCCCCGGACCACGCCAGGCCCGGCCACGTACAGCTCACCCTCGGTTCCGGCCGGCACGGGTGCGAGTCCCGCGTCGAGGACGTGGACGCGCAGGTTGGCGACGGGACGGCCGACGACCGGTGTCTCGGCGTCGGCGACCTCCGCGACGAGGACGTCGACGCTGCACTCGGTGGGGCCGTAGAAGTTGAAGGCCGCACCCCGGCGTTCGCGCAGACGGTTCCACAACCGCTCGGAGACGGCGTCGCCGCCGAAACCGAGGGTGGGCACGGTGCCGTCCGGGAACAGACCGTCGTCGACGAACTGCTCGAGCTGGCTCGGCGAGAACTCGACGAAATCCCATCCCTCGTCGAGGGCGCGGCGTGCAAGCGCCGCCGGGTCGCGCCGGGTCGCCTCGTCGACGATGTCGACGGTGTGCCCGGCGAGCATCCACAGCAACGGCTGCCACGACGCGTCGAACGCGAGCGACCAGGCCAGTCCGAGGCGGACGGATTCGCGGCCTGCCTCGCGGGCGGCACGGGTGAACACCTGGGCGCGGTGGCTGTGGAACAGGTTGACCAGCCCGCGGTGGGGTACGACGACGCCCTTCGGTCTGCCGGTGGAGCCGGACGTGTGGATCACGTAAGCGATCGTCTCGGGTGTCGGCGGACGGCGCTCCGAGTCGTCGAGCGGAGCGTCGGACACGGCGTCGAGGTCGAGATCCTCGAGCACGACGCGGTGCGGTGCGCCCGCGACCTCACCGACCCGGTCGTCGGTCACGCGGGCGGTGAGGACGCAGACGGGATCGGTGGAGCCGAGGATGTGGGCGAGGCGGTCGAGGGGTTGGTCGACGTCGAGCGGGACGTAGGCGGCGCCGGTCTCGAGGACGGCGTGGATGGCGACCAGCGCGTCGACGGTACGGGGCAGCGCGAGCGCGACCCGCGCGTGCGGCCGGTCGAGATCGAAGCTCGAGACGAGGTAGCGGGCCAGGCGGTGCACCCGCGCGCCGAACCGGGCGTAGGTGAGCGTCACGTGAGCGTCGGCCACGGCCGGTGCGTCGGGGGCCGCCTCGATCCTCTCCCGCAGCAGATCGACGAGCGTCAGCGCCGGGTCGAACGGGATGTCCGGGCTGTGGCTCCAGTCGTCGAGGATCGTCCGTCGCTCGGCGGCGGTCAGGACGGACACCTGCGCGAGCGGGGTGTGCAGATCCCGCTCGGCCACCGAACCGAGCAGCATCTCCAAGCGCTCGGTGTGGAGCGTCAGATCCGCCTCGCTGTAGACGTCGGCGTCCACGTCGACGAACACCTCGAGTCCGGCACTGCCGTCGAGCGGCCGCACGGTGACCATGAAATCCTGCAGGGGCCCTCGGGCCACCGAGTGCACGGCCGCGCGCATGTCGCCGAACCGGAGGGAGTCGCCGAACGGCTTGACGTTGACCGAGGGGCCGATGACACCGCGGGATCCGGTGGGCAGCCGCAGGTCGCGCTGGATGTCCTCGGTCCGGTAGCGATAGTGGTTGCGGCACAGCGCAACTCCATCGCGTACCTGGGCGACGAGATCGACGAGCGTGACCGAGGCGGTGGGATTCAGGCGCAGCGGAACGACATTGACGGCGGTGATCGGCACCCGCAGCGCAGCGGTGCCCAGGCGGTTCATGACGGGGAAACCGAGTGTGAGGTCCTCGCGACCGGTCGCGCCACGCAGATAGGCGGCGACGAGGGCGGTCACCGCATCGCCCCAACTCGCGCCGACCTCCTTGCCGAGGGCCACCAGACCGCGCTGCTGTTCGGCGTCGAGGGTGAAACGCGCGCCGCGGGAGCGCCGCGCGATGCCACCCGGGCCGGGTCGCAGGGCGACCGCTTCGTCCACGCCGTCGAGGTACTCGCGCCAGAAGGCACGGTCGGCATCGAAGTCGGCCGAGTCGCGATAGACCGATTCTTCCCGGATCACCGCTTCGACCGGATCGAACCGTGCGGCAGCAACTTCCGCACCGGCGACCGCGGCGGTGTACCGCTCGGCGATACGCCGGTTGAACAGCGAGAAGCCGAAGGCGTCGAGGACGATGTGGTGGGCGCGGAGGTAGAGCAGGACGTGATCGTCGGCGAGTCGCAGGACCGCTGCCCGGACGCACGGATCCACCGACAGGTCGACGGCCCGTTCGAGGTCGCGTGCCATCCACTCGTGGGCCGCCTCCCAGGGGTCCGCCGCGGAGGTGAGGTCGACGGCCGGGGCGAGATCGAGCGGGCGCGCACCGGGGATCCGGACGACCGTACCGTCGGCGAGGGTCTCGAACCCCGCGACCAGCGCCTCGGCCTCGGACGCCGCCCCGGAAACGGCCGCGACCAGCTTTTCCTCGTCGATCGCACCTCGCAGTTCGATGCACTCCGAGGTGTTGAACAGCGGGTTGTCGGGGTTCAGTTGCTGGGCGAACCATACACCCGACTGTGCGCGCGACAGGGCGAGCCGTGAGGCGTCCGGGCCGGCAAAGGGCACTGGAGATCCTCTTTCCTTCGGTCGAAACGAATGACTGAGAACGGAATCCGCTGATGGGCGCGCTGCGGCGCCGGAGGGGACAGTACCAAAGGTTAGGCTTACCGTATATGTTGCTCTGTGATCGTGTGCCCCGTGGCGCGGTCCTGCCAGCAGACCTCCTCAACCGGAAGGTACGAGAATGCAAGTGCCGGTCCTCGGCGCAACCGCTACCGACCGGGCCGAGCGGCCCGTCGCGCATCCGTTCGTCCTGTCCCGTCCACACGGCACCGTCGTCGCCGAAGGCGTGAGTGAGCGCTTCGACCACCCGTCCGCCGCCGCCGAGGCCCTCCGCACCGGCCGGATCACCGCACTCGTCGGTGCGTTGCCGTTCGAGGTCGGTCGCCCCGCCGCGCTGACCGCCCCGCACCTACTCCACCATTCCCCCGCCCCCTACGCCGCACCCGCCGGCGACCTGCCCCCCATCGCGATCACGGGGGCGTTGCCCTCCGAAGGCGAGCACATCGACCGGGTCGAGACCGCACTGCGATTGCTCCGCTCGGACGAGAGCGAACTGCTCAAGGTCGTCCTGGCGCGCGCACTCGTCCTGCGCGCCGACCGGCCCGTCGGCCCACACGAACTGCTGGCCGCCCTCGTACGAAACGACCCGCTGCACAACGGCTTCCTCGTCGATCTCACCGCGGCCGGCGACCCGTGGACGGGCCGGCACCTGGTGGGGTCGAGCCCGGAGGTGCTCGTGCGCCGTCGCGGCGATCGGGTCACCGCCCACCCCCTCGCCGGTTCCGCACCGCGCCACCGCGATCCCGAGATCGATCGCGCGACGGCCGAGACACTCGCCGGTTCCGCGAAGAACCTCGCCGAGCACGCGCACGTGATCGATGCGATCCGCACCGCGCTCGAACCGTTGTGCGCCGACCTCGACATCCCCGATCGCCCGTCGGTGACCAGCACGCGGCAACTGTGGCATCTCGGCACGCCCGTCGAGGGCCGGCTGCGCGACCCGGATGTCACGGCACTCGATCTCGCACTCGCCGTGCATCCCACCCCCGCGATCTGCGGCACGCCGACCGCCGCCGCCCGTGACCTGATCCTCGCCACCGAGGGCGATCGGGGTTTCTACGCCGGTGCCGTCGGATGGTGCGACGATCGCGGCGACGGCGAGTGGATGGTGACCATCCGCTGCGCCGTTCTCGAACCCGACGGGGTCGGGCTCACCGCCTACGCCGGGGGCGGTATCGTCGCCGGCTCCGACCCCGCCGACGAACTGGCCGAGACGACCGTCAAGTTCGGCACCGTCCTCGATGCACTGGGAGTACTCCGTTGACCGAGACCCCCGCACCCCTGTCCCCCGCACCCCGGGACACCGTCACACTCGTCGTGGGAGCCGCACAGGGCATCGGCCGCGCGACCGCGGAGACCCTCGCGCGCGCCGGGCACCGTCTCGTGCTCGTGGATCGCAACGCGGAAGGACTGGGTGGGACCGCCGCGCTGCTGGGCGATTCCGTCCCCACCTACGCCGTCGACATCCGCGACCACGACGTCGTCGCCTACGCCGTCGAGAGCATCGAAGCCGAGCACGGACCGATCGAGCATCTCGCGCACGTCGCCGGCGTCTTCACCACCGGATCGGTGCTCGACTCCGACCCCGAGGACTGGCAACGCATGTTCGACGTCAACGTCACCGGCCTGCTGTCGGTCCTGCGTTCGGTCGGACGGGCCATGCGGGAGCGGCAGTCGGGTTCGATCGTCGTCGTCGGGTCGAACTCCGCGGGCGTGCCCCGCATGGGCATGGGCGCCTACGGATCGTCCAAGGCCGCCGCCACCATGATCGTGCGGATACTCGGACTCGAGCTGGGGCCGTACGGGATCCGCGCCAACATCGTCGCACCCGGCTCCACCGACACGGCCATGCAGCGCTCGCTGTGGGCGGACCCGAACGACGACACAGGTGCCCGCGGAGCCATCGAAGGCGATCTGTCGCAGTTCAAGGTCGGCATCCCCCTCGGCCGTATCGCCGAGCCCACCGACATCGCCGAGGCCATCGAATTCCTGTTGTCCGACCGCGCGCGTCACATCACCATGCAGGCGCTCTACGTCGACGGCGGCGCGACACTGCGCGCCTGACAGACCCGCCCCGTCCCGCCTCCCGAAAGGAACCGCTCCGTGACAACCGGTTTCGAGCGCACACCGCTCGTCGACACCGCCCGCTACCCCGAGGAGTTCGCCGAGCGGTATCGCGCAGCCGGTTACTGGACGAGCGAGACCTTCGGCGAGTTCCTCCCGGCCCGCGCCGCCCGGTTCGCCGGCCACACCGCCGTCGTCGGACACGACACCACGGGATCCTGGCGGCGCATCACCTACCGCGAACTCGACGACATCTCGGCCCGCATCGCCTCCGGTCTCGCCGACCTCGGGGTCCGCACGGGCGACCGCGTCGTCCTGCAGTTGCCGAACATCGTGGAGTACACCGAGGTCCTGTTCGCGGTGTTCCGCCTCGGCGCGCTCCCGGTCTTCGCCCTGCCCGCGCACCGCGCCTCGGAGATCGGCTACTTCTGCCGGTTCAGCGACGCCGCCGCGTACGTGATCGCCGACGAACACGGCGGGTTCGACTACCGCGTACTCGCCCGGCAGATCACCTCCGAGACGGAGAATCCGCCGGCGGTCGTGGTCGCCGGTGAGGCCGAGGAGTTCACCGCACTCGGGTCGCTGCGCGACCGCGAACCGGCCCCGATCGCGGAGGGCGACTCCGAAAGCGTCGCCTTCCTGCAGTTGTCGGGCGGAACCACCGGAACATCGAAGCTCATCCCCCGCACCCACGCCGACTATCTGTACTCCGTGCGCGAGTCCGCAGCGATCTGCGGCGTGGACGAGAACACCCGCATGCTGGTCGCGCTGCCGGCGGCACACAACTTCCCGATGAGTTCGCCGGGCATCCTCGGTGTGCTGCACGCCGGCGGCACCGTCGTCCTCGCTCCGGATCCGAGCCCGGACACCGCGTTCGCCCTGATCGAGAGCGAGCGCGTGACGATGGCGTCGCTCGTCCCACCCCTCGCGCTGGCGTGGTTGTCGGCGCGGGCCCGCACCGGACGCGACCTGTCGTCGCTCGAGGTGCTGCAGGTCGGAGGCGCGAAGTTCCCGGCCGAAGCCGCCAAACGTGTGCGGCCCGAACTCGGATGCACGCTGCAGCAGGTCTTCGGTATGGCCGAGGGCCTCGTCGACTACACCAGGCTCGACGACGACGAGGACACCATCGTCACCACGCAGGGCCGGCCGATCAGTCCCGACGACGAAATCCGGATCGTCGACGACGCGGGCGATCCCGTGCCCGTGGGCACCGCCGGACACCTGCTCACCCGCGGACCGTACACGATCCGGGGCTACTACAATGCGCCCGAACACAATTCGACGGCATTCACCCCGGACGGCTTCTACCGCACCGGCGACATCGTCCGGCTCACCGAGCACGGCTACCTCGTCGTCGAGGGACGCGCGAAGGACCAGATCAATCGGGGCGGCGAGAAGATCGCGGCCGAGGAGGTCGAGAACCATCTGATCGCGCACCCGGCAGTGCTCGACGCGGCGGTGGTGTCGATGCCCGACGAGTATCTCGGCGAACGCACCTGCGCCTTCGTCGTCGCCGAGGGCGAAGCACCGAAAACCCTCGCGCTCAAGGAATTCCTGAGGAAGCGAGGGATGGCCGAGTACAAGATTCCCGACAAGGTGCGGTTCGTCGACGCCTTCCCGGTCACGGGGGTGGGCAAGATCAGCCGGAACGAACTGCGGCGCGCTCTCGCGGCCACGCTGAAGAACTGATCCCGCTCGGCGCCGAAGCGTCGGCCTCAACCCGCTCGGCACGAGCGGCGAGGGTTGCGTAGCGGCCACCGCGGGCGACGAGTTCGTCGTGCGTTCCGCGTTCGACGATGCGACCCCGGTCGAGGACCACGATCTCGTCGGCGTTCCGCACGGTCGAGAGGCGGTGCGCGATGGTGATGGTCGTGCGTCCGCTGCGCGCGGCGTCGAGCGCCTGCTGCACGGCGTGCTCGGTGTCGTTGTCGAGGGCGCTCGTCGCCTCGTCGAGCACGAGGACACGCGGGTCGCGCAGAAGGGTGCGTGCGATCGCCAGGCGCTGCTTCTCACCACCCGAGAAGCGGTGTCCCCGGGCGCCGACGACGGTGTCGTAGCCGTCGGGCAACGAGACGATCAGATCGTGGATGTGGGCGGCGCGGGCTGCGGTCTCGATCTCGTCGTCGGTCGCGTCGGGCTTCGCGTAGCGCAGGTTCTCCCGGACGGTCGCGTGGAGAAGGTAGGTCTCCTGCGAGACCACGCCGACCAGTGCGGCGAGATCGGCGAGCCGCATGTCGCGCAGGTCGACACCGTCGATGCTCACGCGTCCCTCGGTCGGGTCGTACAGTCGTGCGACGAGCGAGCCGAGGGTGGTCTTGCCCGAGCCGGTCTCGCCGACGAGCGCGACCTGGGCCCCGGCCGGGACGTCGAGGTCGATCCGGCCGAGCGCGTCGCGGTGGGCGCCTTCGTAGCGGAAACTCACGTTCTCGAACCGCACGCGACCCGCGACGGTCGCCGGGTCGACGGGCACCGGGTCGTGCGGGTCGTCGATGTCGACGGGAAGGTCGAGGTATTCGAAGATGCGACTGAACAGCGCGAGCGAACTGGTGACGGAGACGCCGACGTCGAGCAGGCCCATCAGCGGCCGGAACAACGCGCCCTGCAGGCCGGTGAACGCCACCAGGGTGCCGATCGTCATGCCACCCGAGGTGGCCGGCAGACCCGCCACGAGGTAGAGAACGGCGGGGATCGCCGCGAAGACGATGTTCATCGTGGCCATGCGCCAGCGACCGGACAACTGCGCGTGCACCTCGAGATCGGCCAGCTCCTCCGAGGTGCGGGCGAACTTGTCGGACAGTGCCGGGCCGGTGCCCAGGGTCTTGACGAGCAGGACGCCGCTGACCGACAGTCCTTCGTCGATCTGGGACTGCATGTCGGCGAGGCGGCGCTGCTGACGGGCGGTGACGGCGCGGCGCATGAGCGCGACCCGACGGGTGAGCCAGATGGCCGGCGGGAGCACGATCAGCGAGAGCAACGCCAGTCGCCAGCTGAGGACCGCCATCGCGATCGCGGTGCCGACGACGGTGGTGACGTTGGAGGCCAGCGAGGTCGCGGTGTTGGTGACCACGGATTGCATGCCGCCGATGTCGTTGGTCAGCCGCGATTGGATCTCGCCGCCACGGGTGCGGGTGAAGAAGTTCAGCGACTGTCGCTGCAGGTGGGAGAAGACCCGGGTGCGCAGACCGTGCATGACGTGCTGGCCGACGGTCGTGGAGATCCAGGCCTGGACGACGGAC